>DASTFK010000366.1:0-16383 GCA_035719945.1 Nitrospira sp. | reverse complement strand
GCCATGAACGACCTTTCCCAGTTGCTGTTCGCCCTCTCGTACAAAGCGCTGCCGCTGCTCTTTGCCATGGTCCTGCATGAATATGCCCATGGGTGGGTCGCCGATAAATGCGGCGATTCGACCGCGAAAACCCAGGGACGTCTCACCATGAATCCCCTGGCGCATATCGATCTGTTCGGCACCATCATCGTCCCGCTGATCTGTTTGATGCTGCCGGGCAGCTTTCTTTTAGGGTGGGCCAAGCCGGTACCCGTCGACCCGCGGAACATGAGACAGCCGCGGCGCGACATGGCGCTCGTCGCCGCGGCCGGACCCGGCATGAATTTCCTCCTCGCAGTCTGTAGTGCGGCGTTGTTGTCGCTGGTGCTGTCGATGGATCCCTCCCTGCTGGCATCGGATACACGCAACGCCGCAGGAGAACCGGATGCCTCGTCGGCCGCGATGGTGCTGTTGCCCGTCGCCGTGATGGCGCTCTATTCCGTCCTGGTCAACGTCTTCCTCGGCATCTTCAACCTGATGCCGATTCCACCGCTCGACGGCGGCCGAATTTTATTGAGCCTGCTGCCTCCACGCCCCGCGCTGGCGCTCGCACGATTGGAACCCTATGGGATGATGATTCTCGTCGGACTCCTTGTCTTCGACCGCGAACTCCGGATCATCCACACCTTTACCAGTACATTCGCTTCCGGCCTTTCAGGTACAATCCTTTCGACGGCGGTGGGATTGATTCCAAGAGTGTCGCCATGACGAGCCAACCGAAGAAGCGGGTGCTGAGCGGCATGCAGCCCAGCGGCCTCATGCATCTGGGCAATTACCTGGGCGCGCTCCAGAATTGGAAGCAGCTTCAGGCCGAGCATGAATGTTACTTCTTTGTTGCAGATTGGCACGCGCTCTCGACGAACTATGCCGACACGAGCCGCATCCGAGAATACGTGCGTGAGCTGCTGATCGACTGGCTGGCCGCAGGCATCGATCCGAATCGGTCGGTGGTGTTCATTCAATCACGCGTCCCGGAACATGCCGTGTTGCATTTATTGTTCTCCATGATGATTCCCGTATCCTGGTTAGAGCGCAATCCGACCTACAAGGAAAAACAGGAGGAGATCAAGGAAAAGGATCTCAGCACCTACGGCTTTTTGGGCTATCCAGTCCTCCAAGCCGCCGACATCCTCCTCTACAAACCGGATTTCGTTCCGGTGGGGAAGGATCAACTGCCGCACCTCGAGTTGACCCGGGAGGTGGCGAGACGATTCAACGACCTCTATAAACAGCCGATATTTCCCGAGCCCAAGGAACATCTCACGAAGTTTCCGAAAGTCCCTGGCACTGACGGCCGGAAAATGAGCAAGAGCTACGGCAATACGATCAACCTCTCGGACAGTGAGCCGGTGGTTCGCCAAAAATTGAAGACGATGGTCACGGACCCGGCGCGGGTGAGACGGATGGATCCCGGCAACCCAGACCTCTGCCCGGTATTCGACTTCCACAAAATGTTTTCGCCGCTTCCCATCATCGAGCAGATCAACCGCGAATGCCGTACCGCCGAAATCGGGTGCATCGACTGCAAAAAGCTGGTGGCTGATCGAGTGGTCGACACACTGGCGCCGATCTGGGAGGCGCGGGCGGCCCTTGTCAGCAACCCTTCGCAGATCGAGGAGGTCGTGGGGGAAGGCAGCCGGAAGGCCGGCGCCGTGGCGAAGGCCACGCTCCACGAAGCGACCGGGGCCATGAACATCTAGCCGGCAGGGGAGATCATTCTTGGGGCATGAGACGGCTGGCCATCATCATCGTGTTGGGAGGTCTTTCTGTAGAGCCGGTGTGGGCCGTCGATCCTCCCTGCGATGTGTATCCGCCTGCCAAGCAGGCGCGTTGTATAGAAATCTGGAAGGATCTCTACCAGAAAGACGGTCCGGTCATCGCGCAGTTCGGGTTAGACCAATTGAAGCGTCGTGAAGAAGGCCAGATTACAGCTGAGCAGCACCTCGCGCAAAATATGGACTTCATCAAGCAGTCTACCCAGAAGCGCCTCGCCCGGCTGAACGAGCGCATGGCCAGGGAGTAGGACTGGCTCACAGGTCTTGCGGCTTGGACTTTTCCTCAACCACCCCCGCCGAATTCAGCAGATCCCGCCCGACGATAATCGGCGCCTTGAAATGAATCGCTAGCGCAATGGAATCCGACGAACGGCTGTCGAAGACTTTGACGTCACCGGCGAACGCGACGCTCAGCGCTCCATAATAGGTTCCGCCCTTCAGCGTAATGACCGATTGCGTCACTTTGGCGCCGAGCGTTTCCATAATCGTGTGCATGAGATCATGAGATAACGGCCTGTGCAGCTGTTCACCGTTCAATGCGCCTTGGATCGACACGGCGACCGTCAGATCGACAAAAATCGGAATCGTCTTGCCTTCCGCTTGCAGGAGCACCACCGGTCCATGATCGGAGATGCGCACTTTGACGTCGGTGATCGTGACCGGGTCAGGCTGCGATGAGCCCGTTTCCGCGTGCACGACGGGGAAACTGCAGGCAAAGGACAGCAGGAACAATATCGACCATCGAGCGCTGACCCTCATGATGACCTCCCTGATCCGTTCATGCACGGACGAATTGATTCCTCTGCTTTTCCCACCCGATTTCCGTCTCGGGGCCATGTCCCGTCACGACAAGCGTCGAATCATCGAGGGTGTACAGACGGTCACGGATGGACCGCTCGATTGCGTCAAAATCCCCGCCCCAGAGATCGGTTCGGCCGATGCTGCCGCGAAACAGGGTGTCGCCGGCCAAGACGACACCGCCTTCCGGAACATGAAAACTCATGGAACCCGGGGTATGGCCCGGCGTATGAAGAGCGATCGCTGTCACCTGGCCAACGGACACTTTCTCTTCGTCCTTGAGCCAGTAGTCCGGCGGTGGAACGGGCACGTACGGGACTCCAAACGCCCGGCACTGCATCTCGAGCATGTCCCAGAGCTCACGATCGTCCTCGTGCAGGCATAAGGCGGCGCCGGTGGCGTTTTTCATTTCGCCCGAAGCGAGGAAGTGATCAAAATGGGCATGCGTGTGCAGAATTCTCGTCACGGTCAATCCGAGCTCTCGAACTTCACGGAGGATCCGTTCAGCCGCGCCTCCGGGGTCCACGACGATGGCCTGTTGGCTCACGGGATCGCCGATGATCGAGCAATTGCAGCCAAGCGGCGGCACCGAAAACGTTTTGCGGATCAGTCCTCGCATCAGGAAACATGCTAACGCTAGGTTCGTCCGGTCTGCAACCGATGGGTGGCCGCCATCGGGGAAGGACGCCGCGCTCATTGTGTCCGAGCCGCCCACACCAGCTCGCTGTCATAAATGCCCCAGCGCGACCCAGATGAGCGAAGCCAGACGGCGAACCCGGCACCGCTCCCGTCGGGCCGGTTGTATTCGACATAGATGAAGGCATGTTCGCGCCCAAAGCTATAAGCAACGCGCGAGAAGCTCAATCGATCAAGGACGGCCGGCGGTTCATCGAGCGGTCCCTCCTGCAACAACTGCGGCATCTCCAGCGACACCGGCAGAGGCGCCAGCGAGGTCTCCTGTTGCTCGGTGCCATTGCCCGACACGAAGCGATAGCGCACGCCGAAGCCAAAATGCCCTTCAAGTTGCGAGGCTGTCTGGTTTTTGAAGAGAAAATCGCGCACCAGATCGATCGGAAGCCGGCCATCGAAGATTTCATATTCCTGAAACGTCTCGAGACGGAGCGGCCCCTGCTGCTCGGGATGCAGCCGCGTCAGCGTGGTACGCTCGAGCAAGACCAGTTTGGTTTCAGGAGTGAGAAATTTTTCGTCGACGACAAGATCGTAGAGCGGATAGTCCTCCAGCGGCACAGGCGGAGGGCTGTCGGGCGGGGGCTCAGCTAGCGCGGCGGGAGCAGGGCCAATCAAGGATGCGCTGACAACCGTGAACATGAGGGTCCATGCGCAGAGGGTGCGCCGCATGGTCGAAGGATAGCCTGGCCCTTACAGAGCGGTCAATGACGCGGATGTCCAATTTACGATGGACAAGCGGGTCGGAAGCATGGATAATCCGTCAACCCATGTGGTGGCACCCTCAACGCATCATTGCGCTTACCATCGCGCTGCCGGCTCTTCTCGCCCTCTCCGTCTGTAAACCGGATGATTCGCCTTTCCGAGCTGAGAATGACGCGCTCAAGAAGCAGGTCGCGAGGCAGGAATCTCTCGTCATGTCGCTGCAGGACGGCAACAAGGTCATGCAGCAACAGATCGATCTGCTGAATCAGGAAATCCGCGACGCCAAAAAGGCGGCCGAGAGCGCCAAGGCCGAAGCCAAAGGCGCCGCCGAGCAACTCGAACAACAGCTGGTGCAGGCCCGCAAATTGACGGCGGACATCAAGAAGACCGCCATCGAGCAGGCTGCCCAGAGCATCCATATCGATCAAAAAGGCGCCCAGTTCGAAGACCTCCCTCGGCCTCTGAATACCGTCACCAAGACCGTCGAGGAAGCGTTGGCCCGCAACGGATACCAAGTGAGAGTCAGCATCAAAGCCGACCACAAAGCCGTGATCGTGACGGAGCGCAAGATATCAAATCCCGTCTCGCTGGAGGTCGCCGGGTTTCGAAACCTGTATGTGATCGCCGTCCAAGCCCAACCCTTGAACGTCACGCGTCTCAGCGTGAAGGCTGAATTCGAAAAGTTAGCGCAGGGCGGACGGATTCTGAGCGTCAGTGCGGAAGAAACCGCGGAAATCGAACGCCGTCTGATCGGCGAAGTCAGCAAAGCCCTCGCCGCTCCCAGTAAAACCTAAATGTTCCGCGCCCTGATCTGGGCCGCGCTTTTCGCCATGCTGTTCAGCGGCGCAAGCCGAACGGAAGGCGCAAACGAGCCCAAGCCGTTGCCAGAACTAACGAGGCACCTCTCGCGCATCGCCGCCTTGGCACAGCCTGTTCCATCCGTGACGATTCCCGCCGGCGAGTTTATCCTCGGCAGCAAGCGGATCGACGATGATCCCTACGGCCTGTGGACGCAGTTCGACGATACCGAACTCCCGCAGCAACGCGTCTGGCTCGATGAGTTTACGATGGATCGCGACGAAGTGAGCCTGGGTGAGTATCTGGCGTACCTCGCCCGAAAAAAGCAGTATCCCCCCGAAGCATTGCAAAAACTGATCTGGCACGTGATCACCGTGCATGCGATGTCGGATCAGACACTGGCGCGCTGGCCGTCCCTCTATGTGACCTGGTATGAGGCGGCAGGATTTTGCACTTCACAGGGAAAGCGCTTGCCGACCGAAGCGGAGTGGGAAAAAGCCGCGCGGGGGTCGAGCGGTCTGCTGTTTCCATGGGGCGACACCGCACCGGACAGCGAACGGGCGATGTTCGGCCAGCATCACGTCCACGAGATACCGATCCTCGCCGCCGTGGATTCTCTTGCTCCTGGCCGCAGCCCCTACGGTCTTCACCACATGGCCGGCAACGTGGCGGAGTGGGTGCAAGATTGGTTTGGACTCGACTACTACGCCTACATGCCGGCCAGAAATCCCGCCGGACCGACGAGCGGTCGCTACAAGGGCGTCCGCGGCGGATCCTGGAAGAGCAAGATTATCATGCTTCGCACCGCGACCCGCAGCGGCTTCAGTCCGGATCAACGCTCGGCCACCATCGGCTTTCGCTGCGCGCAATTGTCCGTCACAAACGAAGGAACGGGACGACCCTGAGGGCGCCAGTTTCTCAAACTGCCGGATTGCTTGGTCGCTTGCCCGTGCCGTGATACGTTGGCGTGGGATCTTCACCGCATGCATCCGCCTGACGTCTCCATGAGCCGAATGGTGCTGATCGGATTCATCGTCGCTCTCGCGACGTTGGTTGGCTGCGCTACATCTACCGGAGATCGCCAACACCCAACCGGCGTCGGACCGTCCTGCTGTAAGTCGGTCGAGGCGACGTCTCGTCGGGCCGCCATTGTGCAGACGGCTTCCAAGCTGGTCGGAGCGACCACCATCCAAGCCAACGGCAAACGCATCAGCTATGATTGCGCCGGGGTGACCCGCGCCATCTACCTCGAGCATGGCATCGATCTCTACGACAGCGGTGCGCCCGACGCGAAAGCGAACGGAGTCAGGATCATCCACCATCACATCAGCCGGCATGGCAAATTTCACCAGGGCCCGGTCGTCCGTCCGGGGGATCTGGTGTTCTTCGACAACACCTGGGATTACAACAACGATGGTCTCGTCAACGACCCCCTGACCCATGTCGGGATCGTCGAACGCCAGGAGCGGGACGGCACCGTCATTTTTATCAGCCGTGTCGCCGGCGCCATTGAGCGGTACCGGATGAACCTCGCCCTCCCCCACGTCCATCGCACCGCAGAGGGGCGGGTCCTGAACGACTATATCCGCCGGAAAGACCTCGGCGATTCCGCCAATACCGCCTATCTGACGGGCCAGTTATTTGCCGGTTTCGGCAGCCAGAACGGCCTCTAGCGTCCTGCCCTCCAGCCACCGGTCAAGCAGTTTTGCGTAATCGCGCTATACTTGAATCGTCGCTTTATTTTGACATCGTGTCTCGAGCTTTACCCGAGGAGGTTGTATGGCGAAGACAGCGACCTATTGCAGCGAGTGCTATAACAAGGTCGGACGAGTGGAGGATGCGCAGGTCAAAGCGGCGGAAGCCTCCGGACAGACGCCTATGACTGGGCAAGGCAGCTGCTGCAAGTGCAACAAGGCGACCGTCGTCGTCTACTACGAAAGCTGAGCGCCATCCGCCGGAGCGGAGGCGGGACAATCATTCGCTTCAGGCGTGGCCGCCCTCCTCCGTCTCCTCAAACTCGTTGATCAGTTCTTCCAGTTCATCGAGTTCATCCGGCCGGACATTTTCGAATTCGACGCCGAAGGTCTGTTCTTCCACCCACCGCACCTTCGCCTCAGAGATCGACACCGCCGACTCCGCCCCAGGGACAACCAGACGAACCATGATCGTCTTGCCGGGGAACACCGCCAAATCGCTTTCAAATCTTGCCCCGCCCAGAGAGAGATCAAGCGTGTGCCCTTCAATCTCATGCGAGTTTCCCAACAAGTATCCCTGAATCTGAAGCGGCACGCGCCGATGTCTTCGTCGCTCCATTGGCATCCCTCCACGCGATTGCGGCCCTGAAGAATACCGCGGTTGAGCCCTGAAATCATCTCCCGCCTTCGGTCGGAAGCCTCCCGTCACATTTCCGGCACTGGCCGATTCACAAAGGCCTGCTACACTTGAAGATATGAGAGCCTCATCTGAGTCGACCTCCCTCGTTCCCGTGGATCCCCGTAGGCGCATCGTGTGCTCAGTTCGAGAAAGTCTCGTCACACTTCACGGCGCCCTGATTATTGCCGAGCAACAGACCTATGAACGCCTCAGCGGCCCGGTTCCATCCATAGATGTCCTGATCGACCTTCTGCAAAAAGATCCCTGGTTCACCTGGCTACACCCGATCGCGGATCTGCTCGTACGCATGGACCACCTGCTCGAGGATGATACCTGTGACATCACCGATGAGAACGTCGCCCATCTCATGCGTGAGGTTGATGCGCTGCTTCATCCGTCGGTGGAAGGGGAAGGCTTTGAACGAGCCTATTATGAAGCATTGGATCGAGCCCCCGACGTTGTGCTCGCACACTTTCGCGTGAGAAAGTTGTTGCCGAAAGCTGCATAGCCGGCCGGCGCTTGTTATGATGACAGGCAACTTCGCAAGGAGGTTGCCATGGGCGCCCGGAAATTTGCAGGAATCATCGGCGCGGCCGTGCTGCTGACTGCCGGCTTGTCGCAGGCCAGCAACGAAGGCCGCGTTGAACCGCTCGACGGTACGCAAGGCGTCACACGTTCGGCGAATGAACCGGGGATTCCTTCTGAACGCGGTCCCCTTCCTCATGGCGAGTCTCAGCTCCCGGCTCTTGGCATGCCTCCAGGCGATCCGTCATCTCGGACGACGACGCCGTTCGGTGGCCCCTTGCCGCCGAACCAACTGACACCGGCCCCCGTGCTTCCCTTCAATCCCAATCGTTCGCTCATGCCGTCCGCCTCCTCGCCTCCTCCCTATTCCGGCAGCGGACGTCCTGGCCGCTGATCGCGTTCGTTCGCCGGACCTTTTCGCAGAGAGAGATCACTTTTTCCGTGCCACCTGGTACAATAAAGTCATGTCGGGACCATCAACTGAAGCCCGGGAAGGCCTAAGGCGCATGCTGATGGAGGTGCGCCGGGGCCTGCTGGGCTTGCACAAAGCACTCATCATTGCGGAGCAACTCACCTACGAACGCATTAATGGCCGCGTCGGCTCGACCGGCCAGCTGCTCCAGTTAGTGCTGAACGATCCCTGGTTTACTTGGCTGCACCCGTTGTCGCAACTCGTCATTCGCGTGGATGAGTTGCTGGAGGAAGGTGAGGAACTGACGACTGTCGAGGTGGAACATTTTCTAGCCGACGTGCGCGCCTTGATTCGGCCTTCCGAGGAAGGCGATGGATTCGAGCGCAGCTATTATGAGGCTCTACAGCGGGAACCCGATGTCATTTTCGCGCACGTGGAGGTGAAGAAACTCCTCACCAAGGCAGCTGCCTGAACAGACGCTGGCCCTTACAAGACAGGCGGCCGGTTCCCTATGAACCGGCCGCCTGTGCTGTGTTCACGACCTACGATCTCCTAGTTTCCTGCTGGCCTTCTTCGCGTGTCCTTTGGCTTTTCCCTTTCCTTTGCCCTGGCTTACCTTCCCTTTCTTGTCGGCCTTCTTCTCCTCTCCCATACTGGGGGCCTGAGCCGGTGCTTGTGCAGGCGGCGGCGTCATCTCTTGAGTGGGCACCGGCATCTGGGCAGGAGCCTGTTCATTCAAGGGAGTCTCTGCGAACGCCGTGGCAAACACGGTAAAGACTGCGGCAGCGGTTAGAGCGGAAATGGTCTTCTTCATCCTATCCTCCTCGTGGTTTTCCAGTGGCGGGGGGCCAATCCCTCGCAATGGGCGTCACTCGTTAGAGCAAAAGAGCAAACCAGATGCCAATTCCACCCTAATGACCAACCCCTGATTCTATTGGCAATTCTCCATGCTCTGTGGTCAACCGATGCCCGCAACCGTACCGCCCGCGCAGCAACAGGGATACACTCGCGGCCATTTTCGCCTCAGCGTGCTGCTCCCCGCGGCCGGAGGAATGAGGCCATTACTCATCGCCACCTGAAGACGCGTCATCGTAATACTTCTCCCGAAAAATCGGGCAGAGTCCCTTCGCCTGGATGATGCGCGTGACTTCTACGATCATTCCGCTATTGCCGCAGAGATAGACGGCCAACCGCTTCACATCGTGTATTTCTCGTTCGACCAACGTCGTCACCCTTCCGGAGGGTCCCTCCCAGCCACGTTCGGGCCGTGAAAGCGTGACGACGTGCAGGTTCCCGGGTAGGTCACGGCTCAGGCGTGCCAGTTCATCCTGATAATACAGATCGCGCTGGCTGCGAAGTCCCCAAAACACTGTCGTCCGACTGGGCACAGGACATTCCGCGTTGGCGAAGAGCATTGATCGAAACGGCGCAATGCCGGTTCCGGTGGCGACGAACAATAAGTCCCGAGTAGGATCCTCCCGCAAATAAAAGTTCCCTGCCGGCCCGGCAAAGCTGGTCTCGTCCCCTTCTCGCAGTCCGAAGAGGTAGGTCGATCCAGGTCCATGAGGAACCAGGTTGAGAAGCAACGAAATCGTCTGAGTGGAGCTTGGTGGGGACACGATCGAGTAAGGTCTGGTGACCGTTCGGCCGGTTCCGGGATCGGGAACGTCGAACGAGACGAACTGACCGGCCTTGAACCGGATCTCAGGCGGCTCGACCAGCCGCAAGTCGATCTGCCGGACATCGTGCGTGAGTTGGTGCACAGCGATGACTTTCGCCGTAAAGCGATGAATGGACGTCACAGCCGTGCAATCCTTCTCGCAAAAAGATTATTTTACCAGGAGTGATGGGAAGGTTGTGACGGATGAGCCCGTTCACCACCGCCGGCCCGAGGCCAGCAGTGTGTCAACCTCTTCTGGAGCAAGCGGTTTGGCAAAGAAGTAGCCCTGACCATATTCGCAGCCAAGCGACCTCAAAATGACGAGGTGTTCAGCCGTTTCGACACCTTCGGCGATGACTTGCCGCCCCAGTTGGTGGGCCAGCGTAATGATGGTTTTTACGATCGCAAGTGCGTCGTCCTCCGTCCCTAGTCGGCGGACAAACGACTGATCGATCTTGAGAAACCTGATGGCCAACTGCTGCAAATGGCTCAATGACGAATAGCCGGTCCCGAAGTCATCCAAACAGGTGTCGATCTCTTGCGCCTTGATCTCGTCGAGCACCTTGATGGCGGCTTCCGGATGTTTCATCATCTCCGACTCGGTGATTTCTAGCTTCAAACTTGAGGGGTCGATCCCGCTCCGCTCAAGGACCTTCTGAATCACGTGCGTCAAATGGTCTTGAGCGAATTGCCCAATTGAAAAATTGACGCTGACGGTCAGTGGAAGGAGACGAGGAAATTGCTCCTGCCAGACCTTGAGCTGACGGCAGGCTTCGCCCAGGGTCCATTCGCCGATGCCCTTCATCAATCCGAGTTCCATCGCGATACTCAAGAAGGCATCCGGACTGGTCAAACCAGATTCCGGATGCTGCCATCGAAGCAGCGACTCAAAGCCCGTCACCCGTCCGTCAGTCAGGTCCACAATGGGTTGGTAGGCCAGCCGGAACTCTTTGCGATCTAGCGCCTGACGCAGATCCCCTTCGATCTTCAAACGAGCCATGGCCTGCTGATGCATGGCTTTGTCGAAGATGACAAAGCCAGCGCGTCCGCTGGCCTTGGCTTGCAGCATGGCCGCCGTGGCATCACGCAGCAGATGTTCTCCGCTTTCATATCCGGCATGACTGCACGCAATGCCGATGCAGGGAGTCAGGAAGATTTCGCCCTCTTCCGCGACAAAGGACGTCGCAAACTCCTGTTGAATTCGATCGGCGACGCGGGTGGCATTGCCCACCGCTTTGAGATTGTCGATCAGCAGCGTGAAGGCATCTCCTTCCATTCTGGCGACCGTGTCGGCAGACCGAACCCTCCGGAGGATCCGCTGGCTGACCTCGATCAGCAGGCGATCGGCTTGAGATGGGCCCAGACCGCTGTGCACCATCTTGAAGCCGTCCAAGTTCACATGCAAAAGCGCGAAGACATGACCGGGTTGACGGCGGCTTTGCAGGAACACACGATCCAACCGATCCATGAACAAGGCCCGATTGGGTAAACCCGTCAAAGAATCGTGAAACGTCTCCAGGAACAATTTCTGCTCGGCCTGGCGCTTCTCCTCGATGAGCTGCTTCCGTTCAAGCGCCTGTGTGACGGCATGGCCAAGCCGACCAAGCCGATCTTTGAGAAGGTAATCAGCGGCACCGGCTTTCATGCATTCCACGGCCATTTCCTCGCCGATACAACCGGAGACGATAATGAACGGGAGGTCCAATCCCCGCTCTTTCATTAGCTGGAGCGCATCCCGGGCGGTAAACTGCGGCATCGAATAATCGGATAGAATGAAATCAGGAGGCTGATCGAGTTCTCGAAGGTATGCGTCTTTGCTCTCGACGCGACGGAAGGTGGGGTCAAACCCCGACTCGCGAAGCACTTCGATCATCAGCTCCGCATCGGCCGGAGAATCTTCCAGCAACAGCAGATTGAGGCTCGTGGACATGCAGCTCCTGGCCCCTTATCGGATAGACATGTTGGCAGTATAGTGTGAGATGCGCCTGCCGCAAACGAAAACCCCTGAATCTCGCCACCTTAGGAAAGAACCCTAGTAGGGACTTACATGACAAGGGGTCGGCAGGATTCCAAAATGCTGAGGCAGCCGGAAGTTCTTACACAATGTGTTCGGCGGGCATGAGAACACCCGAAGAGCGGGCTTCGTCCGCTGAGCGTCACAGGCGCTCCTCATCTAATTCGATCACCTCGGCCCACGTCGAAACCGAAGGAAGCGAAGTGACCGGCATGCCACGCTTGGCGGCTATTTCTTGCAGCCGGCCCTGGAACCGCTGGCGAGCCGCGTCGTCTTTGGGCCGTGAGGACAATAGGATGTGATTCCATTGAGCGATCTCTTCTGGCGTTCGCGGCTCGCCTTGCGCTTGGATCCAATCCAGTAACTCCTGGTCGGATTTCCCGGCCAACACCAGCGCCTCGAATGCCTTCGGATCGATATGCAGAAAATCGATCAGATGCTTATCGAACCCGACGGTGATGTAGTTGTAATCCTGGATCAGGCCCGCGTTTCGCAGACGAATCTTATCAATGAACCGGGCGAGGTGGGCGATTCCACCGAGGAGCATTTTGGGGCTGCGGGGATATGGTGATTGAGTCACAGTAGGCAGAAACCATACACATGAAGGGAAGAAAAGTACAGGCAGGAGGAAGCGATTAGCGGTTACTGTCTAGTGAATCGCTAGGCTACGGATTTCTTGGCAGAACGATTGGTCTGTAAGTACTTGTCCATCCCAGCCGCCATTTTTCGGCCTTCCGCGATCGCCCATACGATGAGGGAGGCACCACGTTTGGTGTCGCCGCCGGCAAAGACGCCGTCAAGGCTGGTCATGAAGTTGTCGTCGACCCCGACGGTGCCGCGCGCGTCGTACTTCACGCCGAGACTGTCGAGCAGGCCGTTCTTGACCGGACCGGTGAACCCCATAGCGAGCAACACCAAATCCACATCCATCTCAAATTCGGTATTCGGAACCGGCGTAAACTTGCCGCCTTCGAATTTCACCCGTTGCCCGTGGAGCTTGGTGATGTGGCCGTTGTGTCCGGTAAACTTGGTCGTCGACACGCTCCACTGCCGGTCACAGCCTTCTTCATGCGCATGAGACGTCCGTAGCTGCATCGGCCAGAGCGGCCAAGGGGTCGAATCCGCACGCTGCAGTGGAGGCTCCGCCAGCAACTCGAATTGATGCACTTCTACGCAACCTTGACGGTGTGTTGTTCCCAAGCAGTCTGAACCGGTATCGCCTCCTCCGATGATGACGACACGCTTGCCTTTCGCCGTGATTGGCTCGTCCGTGACAGGAATTCCTGCTGTGCGCTTGTTCTGCTGCGTGAGATAGTCCATCGCGAAATGCACGCCCTTGAGGTCCCGTCCAGGAATCGGCAACTCGCGCGCCTGCTCGGCTCCCATCGTGAGACCCACCGCATCGAACTGTGTGCGCAGTTGCTCACCTGTGATGTCCTTGCCGACCGTCACACCCGCCTTGAACTCCACTCCTTCCGCCCTCAACTGTTCCAGCCGGCGATCAATCACCCATTTTTCCATTTTAAAATCGGGAATGCCGTAACGAAGCAAGCCGCCGATACGGTCGGCCTTCTCAAACAGCGTGACACTGTGGCCCGCACGTGCAAGCTGCTGCGCCGCTGCCAGCCCCGCCGGACCCGAGCCCACGATCGCCACGGTTTTGCCGGTCTTGGCGACAGGCAGGATCGGGAAGACCAGCCCTTCGTTAAATCCACGATCGATGATGTTCCATTCGATAATGCGGATGGAAACCGGATCATCGTTGATTCCCAATACACAGGCGCCTTCGCACGGAGCCGGACAGAGGCGGCCGGTAAATTCAGGGAAATTATTGGTCGTGTGCAGCGCCTTGAGCGCGTCGTTCCACCGTCCGCGATAGACAAGATCGTTCCACTCGGGAATCAGGTTCACGACGGGACAGCCGGTATTCCCCTGACAGAAGGGCACTCCGCAATCCATGCAGCGCGCACCCTGAATCTTGAGTTTGTCTTCCGAGATGGGCTCGTACATCTCCTTCCAATCGAGCACGCGCAGCTCGACCGGTTTTCGCTTCGGGCCCTCACGGGCATATTTCATGAAACCCTTTGGGTCACCCATGGCTGCTCAGTCTTGGTCTGCCGATTGATTCCACATTACGTTTGATCTCAAAGCCCTCAATTACACCCTCCCAACCCTGCGCACGCCGAAACGTGCGCTTTCCCCAGGTTGGATCACCCATCAGTGCACGGCGCTCGCTTTGCGTTTTCGTTCTTCGAGGACGCGTTTATAGTCGACCGGCATGATCTTCACGAACTTCGGCAACGTGGCATCGAACGCATCGAGCACCTGCTTCGCTTTGCGGCTGCCGGTGTACATAAAATGCTTCGTGATCAGATCGTGGAGCAGCTGCTTATCTTCTTTCGTCGCGACCGGCTCCAGCTCGACCATGCCCGTATTGCAACGCTCTTGGAACTTTTCGACATCGTCCAGCACGAATGCAATACCACCCGACATGCCTGCGGCGAAATTGCGGCCGGTGCGGCCAAGCACCACGACAACACCGCCGGTCATGTACTCACAGCCGTGATCGCCGGTGCCTTCGACGACGGTACGCGCGCCGCTGTTACGCACGGCAAACCGCTCCCCCGCCATGCCATAGAAATAGGCTTCCCCTTGCGTGGCGCCGTACAGCGACGTGTTGCCGATGAGAATTGTTTCTTCCGGGTTGAAGAGAACATGCTTGGGCGGGAATACAATGATCTTGCCCCCGGACAATCCTTTGCCGATGTAGTCGTTCGACTCGCCTTCCAAGGTCAGTGTTACGCCTCTGGCTAAGAATGCCCCGAACGATTGTCCGGCCGAGCCGGTGAACTTGATCGAGATCGTGTCTTCCGGCAATCCCTCCAAACCATACTTCTTGGCAATCTTGCTTGAAAGCACGGTACCTGTCGTGCGGTTCACGTTTTTGATCGGGAGATCGAGCTTGACCTTCTCGCCCTTCTCGATCGCGTGCTTGCAGAGCTCGACCAGCTTGTTGTCGAGAATGTCGGCGAGCCCATGATCCTGTTTTTGCACGCAGTAACGCGGCACGTCAGCCGCGACGTCAGGCATGGTGAGCAGCGGCGTGAGGTCCAGCCCCTTGGCTTTCCAATGATCGAGCGCCTTCGTGATCTTTAATTTATCGACGCGCCCCACCATCTCATTGATCGTCCGGAAGCCAAGCTTCGCCATAAGCTGCCGGGCTTCCTCCGCGACGAAGAACAGATAGTTGACGATGTGTTCGGGCTTCCCGTTGAACTTTTTGCGTAGCTCAGGATCCTGCGTGGCTATGCCGACCGGGCAGGTGTTGAGATGACACTTCCGCATCATGATGCAGCCTTCGACGATCAGCGGCGCTGTCGCGAAGCCATATTCTTCCGCGCCAAGCAGCGTCGCGATGACGACATCGCGACCGGTCTTCATTTGCCCATCGGTTTCGACGCGGATGCGACCGCGCAAATCGTTGAGCACCAGCGTCTGATGCGTTTCGGCAAGCCCCAGGTCCCAGGGAATCCCGCCGTACTTAATCGAAGACAGCGGCGAGGCGCCGGTACCGCCTGAGTCGCCGCTGATCAAGACCTTGTCCGCATGCGCCTTCGACACACCGGCCGCGACGGTGCCG
This sequence comes from Nitrospira sp., assembly GCA_035719945.1. Classification (GTDB taxonomy): domain Bacteria; phylum Nitrospirota; class Nitrospiria; order Nitrospirales; family Nitrospiraceae; genus Nitrospira_C. The sequence goes on along the minus strand of DASTFK010000366.1, from coordinate 957 downwards.
ACTCCGACCTCTGCCACCAGCTTTACAGACACCGCCGCATCGGGATTGGAATTCTTGAGGTCGAAGATCAGCTGCGCGAGGTCTTCGATCGAATAAATATCGTGGTGGGGCGGCGGCGAGATGAGCTGGACCCCCGGCGTCGCATACCGGAATTTTGCGATGTTTTCGTCGACCTTGTGGCCGGGCAGCTGGCCGCCTTCACCCGGCTTCGCGCCCTGCGCCATCTTGATCTGCAGTTCCCGTGCATTAACAAGGTAGTGTGCCGTGACACCGAAGCGGGCGGAAGCCACCTGCTTGATATAGCTGTTCTTGGAATCGCCGTTCGGCAGCGGCTTGAACCGCTCCGGATCTTCGCCGCCTTCGCCGGTGTTGCTCTTGCCGCCGAGGCGGTTCATCGCGATCGCCAGCGTCTCATGCGCCTCTTTGCTGATGGACCCGAACGACATCGCACCGGTGTTGAACCGCTTGACGATTGCGCTTGCCGGCTCCACTTCGTCGATCGGGATCGCGGTCGGCGGGAACTTGAAATCGAGGAGGCCGCGTAAATTCGATCGGCGTGCGCTCTCGTCGTTCACCAACTGGGCAAATTCAGCATAGGTTTTCGGATCGTTCGCTTGGCTGGCGTGCTGCAACTTATAAATGGTGTCCGGGTTCCAGTTATGGTGTTCACCCTGAATGCGATAATGGATCTCGCCGCCGAAATCGAGCTGTCTGATGGCAGCCGGTTCATAGGCCACACGATGTCGCCGCAGAGTTTCCTCGCCGATCTCACGAATCCCGACGCCCTCGACGCGTGACGGCGTGCCGGTGAAGTAGCGATCGATGATCTCGTGATTCAATCCGATGGCTTCAAAGATCTGTGCGCCGCAATAGGACTGCACGGTGGAAATGCCCATCTTCGAGAAGATCTTGAGCAGACCCTTGTTGATCGCCTTGATGAATTTACCTTCCGCGGTC
>DASTFK010000365.1:0-6211 GCA_035719945.1 Nitrospira sp. | reverse complement strand
GCTGTTTGTGACGTCCTTGAATCTGATCCCCATCGGTCAGCTCGATGGCGGGCACGTGGCCTATGCCTTGTGGGGAAATCGCCAGCGGACAATGGCCTTTGCCGTCATTCCGCTGTTGATCATGCTGGGATTTGTCGGTTGGCCTGGGTGGTTCATCTGGGCGTTCATGGCGGGTGTCTGGGGCCTCGGTCATCCGCCGGTTGTCGATCCCCATGTCCCGCTGGGACGGGGCAGAGTGTTGGTGGGATGGCTCGCGTTCGCCGTCTTTGTGCTGACCTTCGCCCCCGTTCCGTTCTCCTTCCACTAGATCCTCTACCTCTCCGGTTTGAGACGGGTAGGCGGCGCTTGAAATGCCAAGTAGTCTCGGGCAGACTCCCAGCCCTGGCACCTTGAGAGGTGGACGATGGGTACGCGGAGGTGTCTGCAGGCCGAGGTTCGGTTCACCGCTCTCACCTGTGCACTCTTGTGGTCGGTACCTGGTCTATCTGCACAGAGCGATGGACGTTTCACCCTCGTGATGAATGGCGCTGCCGTCAAGGATAATCAAACCGGCTTGATTTGGGAGCAGGAACCAGACCGGGAGCACGACGTGTGGAGTCGCTCCAACGAACGTTGTGTGTCAAAGGAAGTCGGCGGACAGAAAGGATGGCGTGGGCCCTCGGTAGAAGAGTTGAAAACCCTGATCGATCCTGCACAGCGTGATCCGGCGCTTCCGGCCGGCCATCCCTTCTCGAATATCAAGTCAGAAATTTATTGGACGAGTACACCAGATCCCAAGGACGACATCGTGGCCTGGCAAGTCAGCTTCTTTAGCGGCGAGCCGGTCACGGACCAAAAATCTGGTACCCGCCGGATGTGGTGTGTACTGACCCCTCCGTTGAAGTGAGGGGTTCGATGTCAATCGAGTCTTTCCCGATCCCGCTTTCTTTTCCAGACATTCGCTAACGACGCCAGCTTGGCTTGTGCCGACTGGTGTTCATCGGCAAGTGTTTCCAGGGAATCGGAGAGTCGCCTGGATTTCAACACCGTGTAGAAGGTGAGGCCGATGGCCAGAAGCAAGATGATCAAGAAATAGAAGACCCGTGTCAGGGGCGGCTCATCGGTCACGAGAAACAAGTTCATACCCCAAAAACCAGTGGTTGCCACGCCGATCAAACCCATGGTGGCCACCACAGTGAGGCGCACCATGGTTTCACCCTGTCGGCGCAAAGCCTCGCTGTCGAGATACTGGCTCATGTCTTCAAGCTCCGACCTGAGCTCCGCATAGAGGCGATCGGTGCCCAGATGGTCGCTGATCATTCGATAAAGCTCCTTCACTTGCCCATGATCCGAGACCTGATGCGACCAATAGCGGTGGCTGAAGCGCAGAAAGACACCCAAGGTGTGTCGAATGACGGCTCGGAACTGTCGCACGGAGTCTCGGTTCGTAATATCCAAGTTATTCGTCGCGTCTACCAGACGATCGGCGAGCATCAGCAGGGCTGCCTTGTGAAAGTGAGGGATCAGGAACAAAAGGAAATATTCGTGCCGGAACTGTTCAAGGTCGGTTTTGCGGTCCGCGAATAGGCGCTCGCCGCAATCCCCCACCATCGTGAAGACGCGTCCGGTGCACATGAAGCGAGTCCCGGGATGCTCCTGTCCTTCTCCGTTCCAGTACCGGTCGTAGCAATAGCGTTCTTCAAAGTCCTGCAAGTAACGCTTGGAATAGGGGAGCGATTCGGGCGTGCCAGGGGCGGTCGCGAGCCCCAGCCGTACGAACTCTTCGCGGGTCAACGCTCCCGGATCATCCATCACGAGGTAGGCCATCACTGGCATCAGGTGGTATTCAATCTGCCGGTATCGGAGGAGACCCTTCTCCCCGGAATGGTGAAGCACGAGCGGTTCGAGCAAAAATTCCCAATGAGACGCGAGACTCGGTGCTCGATACCGGCAAGCAAACGAGAGGTACTTCTCACGGTTCTCATAATCGGATACGGCCAGCACCTTCTCTTCAGATGAGAGCCATTCCACCTGCTTGGGGCAGTGGCCTCCGTGCCCGTCTGGTTCCCAATACGTGGGATAACAGCGGCCCAGCCGGAACAGCGCGTTCTGGGCCTGCGGTAACGGAAGATCGTCCGCAAAAACCTCTACGACCAGAACCGCTACGTCGATGTCATAGAAGAAATACAGATCCACGTGCGCCACACTGAGGGTCACGGGGACGGTACGGGAGCCGGGGAACGTGACCCGTACCTTGGCGACATCGCAGCGACGAAATACACGGACACAGGACTCCTGCTCGACGTCCCTGTCGCCCCCTTTTCCTTCTCCGTAGAGAAACCGCTGGACGTAGGGGAGGAATGTCACGAACTCGCTGTAATGCCGTTCCTGAAATTGATGAGGGTCGCCCGTGAACTCGTCCGCCAATTCACGCCATGGATTGTCTTTGTCAGGAGTCTGCAGCCGCTCCCAATGTTTCTGAATCGGGGCGCCTTCGCGGATCGGCATTAACTGGATGGGCCAAAGCAGAATCTGTCGGAAGTGACGGACCGGTTTATCGCTCGGATGCACTGTGGAAGCGGACATACCGGACTCCATCCCTGCATTCTAATACCGCATAACACCTCTCGTTGTCGACGACCGGGCTCAACAAGGTGGGTCCTCACGGCGAATCGAACGTTCCGATGAGCGCGAAGATGATCATCTGCTGCCCGGGCGTCAGCAGATTGTTCGTGCCTTTGAAAAATCCGCCTCCTGCTCCGGTTGAGTCGTCGTACCGATATTCCAATCGACAGATCGTATTGGTCCACATGTAGGGCAGCCGGTATTCTGCGGTGGCCGTGATGGCCTTGATGAATTGCTCCGAACCAGTCATGAGCCCGTTCCGGTCCCAAAAAAACTCGGGTCGTACGGAGACGGTCCAGGGGCCGGCAATGTGCAATCGAGTTTCAATGGTGGCACCGGTATAGAAATTACGGGGATTTCCGGGAGCCGAGGCATTCTTCTGAGTCCCGATCTGATAATCGAACCCCACGGTTAGCTCGTCGTCTTTCCATTCGGCGATGGTGTCGGAAAAAAAGCGCCAGAATTCGATGTCGGTGTTGGACTGGTCCGGCCCGTAATAGACTGTTTCCTTGAGGGTCCATGCTGAAGCGGGCTTGTACTGGACCTGCGTGCCATAGCTCGGGACGCTGTTGGAGTTCTCGAGATGGAAATAGTCGTTGATGATGAAGAAGGCGCCGCTCCATCGCTCATTGAACTGGTATTGGGCATTCACTCCGAACATCAAATACGGCGAATAGTCAGCGATCCAGGCGCGCGTATAATTGCCGTTGTCCTTGGCATACAGCGACTCGTAGCCGATGAAACTGTTGAACAGTCCGGCTTGAAGCGTGAGTCCGTTGCCGGCCGGAGCGAGATACGACACGTTCGCGCGCCCGAAGTGCCGCCAGACATCGGAGTCGGCTACTTTGGGCAGATTCGCGTCGAACCCGAACGCCTTGGAGTCCTCCCCGGCTTGGACCAACCACTCCGTCCCCCAACGAGACGACTCGGTCGCATCTTTCCGGACATAGACCCCCGCCATGTTCAGGTCCAGTTCATTGACCCGCGGTGTGGTGCTGCGGTTACGGAAAAGATGATTGTCGGGGAAGTTGAAATCCAGCGAATAACCGAGATCGATGAACCCTCCATAATGCCAGAGTGATTTCTCCTGGGTCGCGGGCTCCGGTTGAGACGGTGTAGATATTCCGGTGACGGACTGGTCGTTGCCCGGCTCGCCGGGGGAGCTCTCCGCTGCCGACGCTGGGACGCGTGTCAGGCCTACGCACAGCCATGCGCTCAACGTGAGCGTGCAGACGAAGGAGCTGCTCAATGACATGGCCCCTTCCTTGATCTGCGGCCGTCGATCGCAGTGGTTTTCGGGAATCATGCCTCGTGAAATGTAGCGCATTCTCTATAAAAATGAGGTAAAAAAGCGTAGCAACTGCCATGAATGACATCTAAGCAATTCCCATACTGCGCCGACGTGATCGCGCAGGCCGGAAAGGCTTCATGATGCCCGGTCACCGCCTGCTCTTCGCCGCGCTGATCCTTTGCGCATGGGGCGGGGGCGTCATGCCGGCCAGAGCGGAAGAATCCCAGCCGACTTCGTTGCCGCCGGCTGCTGTGGAAGGTCTCGGACAGGACCGACCCGCCAAGACGTTATGGCATTACGGCGCCTATTTGGATCTCACCTATCCGATCGATTTCAATTATCCTGAAAATCACATCTGGCGCAGCAAGGTCACCACACAGAAGGTGAACGAGCTGAGCTTGAACGTCGCAATGGCTTACGTCAGGAAGGACGTGGACACATCCTCGCGGTGGGGCATGGAGTTCGCGCTTCAGACTGGCCGCGACGTCGAAGGACAAGTGCCCAATGCCAGCCTCAGGAATGGCGACCCGTACAATGGTGCCGATACCTTCAGCCACTTCTCACGGGCCAATGTCTCCTACCTGGCGCCGATCGGGACCGGTCTGAAACTTACGGGCGGGCTGTTTAACAGCTATATTGGTTACGAGTCCTTCTACGCAAAAGACAACTTCAACTATACGCGATCGCTACTTCCAGACTACACACCCTACTTCATGGCCGGAATTTCTGCGGAATATCAGATCAACGAGTCGGTTAAGACGGTGTTCTATGTCATCAATCGGTACAATTTTCTTTCCCAGCCAAACAATCTTCCCAGCTACGGAGGACAGATCAAGTGGTCGGCCTCGCCGCAATGGACATTTATTCAAAATGTGTACTACGGGCCGGACCAAACCAACACCAGTTTGAAGTACTGGCGCTTTTTCTCCGACAGCATTTTGGAGTGGAAACGCGACGCGTTCACCGTGGCGCTCGTGTATGACATCGGTACCGAACGGGCGATACCCCAGGCAGGCGACCAGCAGCAGTTCTGGATGGGCAGCGCTCTTCTGAGCCAATGGCGCTTCGTCAAGGACTGGGCGGTGGCCGTCCGTCCTGAACTCTACTACGACCCTGACGGTACGATGACCGGCGCGAAGCAATTCATCAAGGGTGTAACGACCACCTTGGAATACAAGCTGGAGTACGCCTGGACGACGACGAGGTTTCGCTTGGAGTACCGCTTCAACAACTCCACCGGGCCTCAAGGCGGGTTTTTTACCTGAGGTCCCAACTCCTCGGGAGCCATCGGACTGACTCCGTCGCAAAATCTGCTGTTCTTCGCCATCCTCTGGAGCTTTGATTCGCCGTAATGCCGTTTACTTCGTCTCTTTTTGTTCGTGCAAGCGCTTCAGCTGCGTGTCAAGGCGACGCGTCAACTCTTCCAATGCCCTCGCCTTCGCGAGCTCCAGGACGGTTTTGTCTTCGACTAAGGCAGCCGGCCCCACCTTCTCGGTTTTCGCGTCCGTCTGTTCCTCGAACAGCCGGGCTCCTGTCTTGACGTCCCACAGCGTCGCTTTCAAGAGGCAGAGCACATCGGTCTGCGTGCCGTCGGCCACGTAGGCGCCCAGGATGGTCCAATACCACAAGGGGGCCTTGTAATTATTGTAGCGATCGACGGCCGCAGCCCCGTCAAAGACCAACAGCCAGTCGACGCCATAGCGCGTCGCAGCCGCTCTGAGCTCCGTCAACGTGTGGCCTTTCAATGACGACAGCGTGAGGAATCCGGCGCTCTTTCCTCCTGTGTCGAGCGGAACCCGTTTGGACCAGGCCAGCACGGCATCCCGGTCGCGGCTTGTCCATTCGAACTCGCGGTGAAGGAAGCCCGTGGGTTTCAAGTAGAGACCAAGCTGAGGCGCGTGTGGACGCACCGGAGCGGCGGCGGCTGTCGACGTGTCGATAAAACGGGATTCTTCCTGCCGGATCTCATCTTGGAGAACCTCACGGGAAAGACCGTGGCTGCCCGCGCAGCCGCTGAGTCCCAGAATGACGGCCAAAAGGGGAAGTACCCACCGGATCACTTGAGAACGTTTCACGATTGACGGCATGATGAACTTTCGAGTGGAAGATCGCCTATTCCGTGAGCGGCGTGATGCGATCGGCTACAGCCTGAATAATGCCTTCACGTTCGCCGGCCACTTTCAGGCCCTGGAAGCTCAGATAGTAGCCGCCATGGCTCGGCGCCTGGATGGTCGCAAGGAGCTCCACCCGCGCACCGTCTTCGACGTCAGGATCCTTCACCGTCGGAAAACCGCAGATGCCGAACACGGCCACGTT
>DASTFK010000364.1:0-4629 GCA_035719945.1 Nitrospira sp. | reverse complement strand
CGCGGATCCTGCGAGTGAATCATCACGCCGTTATTGCGCAGCGCCCAGGCTCCGGGGTTAGCGGGCGCCTGGTCGCCGACGAAGCGATATTCCACGACGATCCGGTAGTACGCGTAAGGCGTCTTGTAAAAAAGATGCCCGAACTGACCATCGAAGTCCTTGTATTGGTCGTAGCGGACCTTAAGCAGGCCGTCCTCGACCCTGAAGGTGTTGCCGAAGTTCTCTCCCAGCTTGTGGTGAGTGATTTTGGGCGTCCAGCCGTTGAGATCGCGACCGTTAAACAGGGTAATCGAGTCCTCACGATCGGCCGGCGCGCTCGAGGCAGGCGCGGAATGCGCAAAAAACGACTTGGCCGCCGTGACAAAAGGCTGAGGACGTGTCGCGAATTCTTCGCTATCCGTCTCGATGGCCATCACACCTGACCAAGCGGACCTCTGGATCTCCCCAAACAGTCCGGGATAGTTCGCGCTTCCATGGCCGATCAAGGTGTCCACCGCGGAGGGATCACCGGGCACGCTCACCTTCTTATCCTTGAAATGGATGTCATAGACGCGATCTTGATACTCGCGAAACACCTTGGCCACATCGAATCCCGCCTGCGTGATCCAGCCTACATCGAGGCAGACGCCAATACGCGGATCTCGTCTGGCGAGAATCTGTTTAACGACTTGCGGATCGCCATAGGTCGTGCCGACGCCATGATTATGGATTGCAAGCCGGATGTCGTATTCCTTGACCAGCGATTCAAGGCTATCCCAGTCCGCCGGTGCCGGCTCGACGACGATGAGCTTCGCGCCAATGAAACGAGCGAACTCGAACAGCTTGCGATTCGTTGCCGGGTCAGAGCTCGTTCGCGCAACGCCGAAAGCGTAAGGCACGATCCCGTATTGATCGAGCAGCGCCTTCTTGCGCCGGGTTTCCTCGAGCGGAGCCTCCGGGTTCAGATGCTGGCTGGTGAATTGCACAGAGCGGATCTTATTCGCGACTGCAAAATTGACCACCTGCTCAAAGGTCTGATGACGCAGAGTCCAGGTTTGCAAGCCGAGCTTGGGGCCAGGCACATCGGAAGCTGCCCGAGCGGGCGCCACAAGGAGGACGCCTGCGCACAGCAATGCAAGAACGAGCACTTTGAATAGCAAGCGCATTGGATTCATATCGGAAGTGCAAAGGCCATGTAGGCGGAACCTCACAGCTTCACCTGGATCTCGAGAACTCTCGCGCCCGAAGCCACACGGCACGAATCCAGAGAGACATGCCGGCGCTGAGCCGGGGTTCGTGCAAGTGGTTGCGGGGGCACGCTCGAACCTCGATCACTGGTCCGCATCGATTTGTTCGAAACGGGTGCGGATCCGCAAGGTGAGCTCACGGTTGCCCTTGCAGGCCAGGAGATCGGCTACGGTCGGTCTGTCAAGTTTGAACGGTCTCATTGAATACTCCGAGCAAGAACCCCTGCTAGCCCTTTGTGCTTAGCCATCGATCCGCGCATCGGGCGCTTCTGCGCGGAGGTAAGGCGTATTGGCATTGACAATGCCCTTCCAGGCATAGGGATCGGTCCCTGCCACCATCACGATGTCTCGCAGGTCGTGCGTCGGCGGCAGCTTTCCATCCTGGTCCCACGGCAGCAGGGACTCCGCGCTCATGTAATGGTTGACCAGCGCCATGCGGAAACAATCGGCCGTCTTGTTGCGCCGCGAACTGTGTAGGACGTACCCGTGGAAGAACACGACAGAGCCGGCCTTCACATCCACCGGAACGCAGCGATCCTCGCCATAACGCGAAATATTGAGCGTATCGGCCTCCGCGAATTCCGGATTGCGCCCGGGTATGCGCCTCATAATGATGCCGCTCTGGTGCGATCCCGGGATGATCCATAGACAACCGTTCTCGATTGTGGCGTCATCAATTGCGATCCACGCCGCCGCCAACGAGCGATCGCGGGTGGGAATGTAGTACTCGTCCTGATGCCAGGACTGCCCCGGCTTTCCGGGACCCTTGACGAACAGCATGGACTGCATGCATTTCACATTTGGCCCGATGATGTGCGTCAGGACCTCGACGATGCCCGGATGCGACAGGCTGCGTTCGATCATTGGCGAGAGCTTGTGTGGGAAATGTATGGCTAGGTACTTGCGCAACACTTCGGCGTCGGTCATTTGCGGGGCGACCTCCAGCAAACCTTCGACAGGCCCGCGCTTCCCCCGAAAGATGCGGGTGGTCTCCACCTTAAGTTCCTGCATTTCCGCGGCGGTGAACAGATCCGGCACGACCAGATAGCCATTCTGGCGATAGAAATCCGCTTGCGGTGTTGTCATGCCGATCCTCCTTTGACGAATAGCGCCTCGAGCTCTTCCAGCCGCCGCCCGTGGGTATAGCCCTCGCGTTCATGTCGGGGTCTGCGCTGGCGATAAGCTTTCGGATTACCGACCTCGGCACGCTGGGGGCACATTTAGCCATGGCCATTCCATCAGACATCGCTTCGTCGCGGTAATGCTCGACGAGCTCCCAGCCCTCGAGCTCGATACGGCACCCTGCTACTTTAGCTTCCGCGTTGCGCGATCGAACAGGCGAGATTTCTACTGTTGATCCCAGGTGACGTTCGCAAGGGGACCGTGGGTTCTCCCACCCTCTCCGCCAGATCAATCAACGCGTGCCCAGGAAGGCGGTGGCCTAGTCCTGCAGGATCGTTCATGCGGGTCCCCTGTCGTTGTCGGGCCATCATGGAAAGAGAAACTGACGAATACGATCTGCCGCAGCCTGCGCATCCCTGACAATCGCATCGCGATCCACGCCGGTCAGCTTCCCTCGACGTTTGACCACCTGTCCGTCGATGAGCACCCACCTGACGTTCTGCGGCTGCGCGTTCAACACGATTTGGCTGATGGCGTCAAAACTTGGGGCAAAGTTCACGGAGCCAGGATCCAGAACGATCAAGTCGGCCTTCTTCCCAGGGGTCAGCGAACCTATCTGGTCCGACATGTTCAGGAGCGTCGCGCCATCGATCGTGGCCATGCGAAGAACCTCGGTCACCGTCGGGGTAACGTCGGGCCGCAGGGATGTGGCCCGTTGCAAGCCGACCGCCGCGCGCATGTTGTTGAACATGTCGCTCGTATCATTGGTGCCGCCATCGAGCCCGAGTCCTATCTGGACGCCGGCCTGCTTGAGGGCGGGCATACGGATGACCCCAGATGCCAGGCGCATGTTGCTGAGGGGATTGTGGAGGATGCGCGCATCGCTTTCGGCCAGAATTTGAATCTCGTTGTCAGTGAGGTGAATCCCATGCGCCCCGAGGAGGTTCTGGTCGAGGGCGTTCGCAAGGGCCAACGCCTCGAGCGCCTGGTCTGCACGCTGCGAGATGTTCTCGAGCAGATGCACGTGGAGTTGCACGTGCAGCTCTTTGGCGAGGTTCGACATCGCCTGGAGATTGGAGAGAAAGGCCATGCCTGGGTGCGACCCGACCTGGAACGAGGCTCTGGGGCTGCCGTCGATCAGGGTCTGCTTCACGGTGCGCATGTCTGCGATGACGACCGGATTCGCAGACCCCAGATAGGCAAAGGCAAAACGGAGTCCGGAATCGGTCAGGGCCTGAATGTTGGTGCGCACGAATTCAGGCGTGAATGCGTGCGACCAATCGACCGTTGTGGTTACACCGGTCGCAATCAGATCCAGCGTGCTGAGCCGAACCCCCGCATAGACGTCAGCCTGCGAGAAAGTGAAGCGAGACAGAGGGAAGACACAAGCCGCGAGCCAGCCGTTCAGGTCGCCGTCAGAGCCGCAGCCGCGAATGAGCGACTGCCACAGGTGATTGTGTGTGTCCACGAACCCCGGCATGACGATCATCCCGGTCGCATCCACGACCGCGGCGCCGTGTCCTGGCAGGTGCTTGCCGATCGCAGCGATCGTATCGCCAACCACAAGGATGTCGGCGTCCGCAATGGTTCCGAGTTCTCCCTGCCCCAGTGCGGGATCCATCGTCAGGACGAGAGCGGCGTTTCGGATTAGCGTGGCCCTCGGATCCGCCAAGGCCGTTGGGCTGAGAAAACCCAACGCAAACACGATGCTCGACACGACGGTGAAGCGCATACGATCACTTGGTCCTGAGTGCATGACTGAACCTCCCGGGTGCTTCCGCGGATATCTTGCACGTTTGCGCTGCTCGGCCTTGGCCTGCTAGGTCTCGGCGTGACGAGACGCAGAGCGAACTAAGCGTCTCACTCGAGTTTCTCGCCTCTCTCGGTCGGTCCCCTGCAGCTGTCCGTGCCCAGGGCGACGCCGCCGGCGGGTGCGGGGCTTGGGAGGGTGAAAACCTGGAATCCTGAAAATCTGAAAACCTGCCGCGCGCCGCAGCCCCGCAGCCCCGCAGCCCCGCAGGTTCCCAGGATTCCAGAATTCCAGTTGCCGCTCCCCCGCCCGGCGCTCGCCGCGCCGCTCCCCGACACTCCGCGGGCCGCCGCTCTCGTCCGAGGTGACGTGCGCGACGCAGTCATGGGGGTGGCCATGCTCTCGCCCCGCGTGGTGCAGAGGCGACCGCTCCGGGGACACGGCGAGCCGACCCGCGGGACCCCGAGTGCGCCGCAGCCTCGCCCGGCCGGCCGCAGCCGACCCGCGGCGGCGTGGCAGTCTGACGTCCTG
>DASTFK010000363.1:0-2790 GCA_035719945.1 Nitrospira sp. | reverse complement strand
GCCTTCCAGTTCTGCGGATTGGAGTATTGGTTCAGCCACACGTAGCGGTCATCCGAAGCGCACAACGCCCGGACATAGTTGATCCGCGCACCCAACAAGCCGCCCACCGGATCCGGCTCGGTGATGACGTGAACGTGGCTGCCGAACGCCTGCATCTGTCGCTTGGTCGACAAATTGCAGCGGGAGTCAGTCACGCATAAGAATCCGTAGCCCTTGTTCGCCGCGACCATGCTCAACGCAACACCCAGATTCCCCGAGGAGGACTCCACCAAAATCGACCCGGGCGTCAACACCCCAGCCCGTTCAGCCGCCTCCACCATCCCCAACGCAGCCTTCAGCTTGATCGACCCGGCGAAGTTGAAACCCTCACACTTGAGGAACAGCGAATACCCAAAGGTCGGCTCAAGATCGACGTAAAGCTCCTCCTCGTTGAACCCCTGAGGCGTCGAAATAATTGGCACCCTGGCCTCCCTCTCTACAGCAGCGCAGTCGACTGCTGTTAGCGCAACTCATGGAAGACGCCGTGGAACCCGTTCGTGAACGCGACCACATTGACGCTACGGACCTGTGATTCTCGACGTTCGAACACCGAAGCGTTCGTCACGCCAACGGTCATGGATATCGCTTTGCCCCCCGGAAGAAATAGTGTCGCGACCAACGGAATAGAAGCGCGAGCCGACTCCAAGGAACGGGAATTAGCCACAAACTGATAACGCCGCCCTTTTTTCCTGGCACCGTTATATGTGCTTGTGCACCGCGCTATCCCGCGGCGTCCAAGCGCACCCTTGCTACCCGCCCATCGGGTGAGCGCTACGCGCATCGCCATCAGGCAAGATCGTACGTAGCCGACCCGGGGTGGTTCAGCGTTTGGCACCCATTCCGCACGATTTGTTATGCCAAATTCCGTAAGTATCGGACAGGTTACGAACAGATCACGGCGCCGTCGGAAAGGGGAGCTACATATCCTCTGTGGCCGACTCCGACTTTTTCACCTTCACGAATTTGATGTAGGCCTTCACAACCTCCGAAGGCTCGCCACGCATCATCAGCTTGCCACGGTCCAGCCACATCGCCTCGTTGCACATCTCCTTGATGCTGCCCAGGCCGTGGCTGACCAGGAACATGGCCCGCGCGCTCTCCCGCAGCTCCGCCATCTTCGCGGTCGCTTTCTCCCGGAAGTGGGCATCCCCGGTCGACAGAGCCTCGTCGATCATCAAGATGTCGGGCTTCATGTGCACAGCAACTGAGAACCCCACACGGGCGTTCATGCCTGAGGAGTACGTCCGCATCGGCATGTCGATGAAGTCGCCAAGCTCCGTCCACTCGGCGACCTCGACAGCACGCTCCTCCACTTCACGACGGGACAGGCCGGCAGCCAGCCCACCGAGGACGATGTTCTCCCGCCCCGACAGGTTGTGGTTGAAACCCACGCCTAGTGCCAGCAGGGTGCTGGCGCGCCCCCAGACCTCGATTGAACCGGTGGTGGGCGGCAGGATGCCGGCCATCGCCCGCATCAAAGTGGACTTGCCAGCGCCGTTGGAGCCGATGATGCCCATGGAAGTTCCATTGCGCACGTCAAAGGAGACGTTCTTGATCGCCTCGATTTCCCTCACGGCACGCTGCCCGCGGCCGAAGCGGACCAGCGCCTGCTTCAACGTTGGCTTGCGCTCGAACGTCGTGCGATAGGTGATCGACAGGTCATGGACCTTGACTGCCAGCGGGATTTCGCCGTTAGACAACACGGACAGCAAACTCACGCTCCCTCGAGATGAAATATAGGAAGCCAATCACCGCGGATGCGAGCGCCCACGCCGCCGCAGATATCCACATGTAGGTGGGCGGGAACGCGTCATCCTGCAGCAGCTCGGTGTAGCCGCCGATCATCGAATACATCGGGTTGATCTGGATGAGCGTCATGATCGGTCCGGAGAATCGGCCGATGATCTGTTCTGGTGCCCACAAGATCGGAGACAGGTACAGCCAGATCCGCACGAAGAACGGCAGGAAGCTCGACGTATCGCGGAAGTAAACCTGGAGCGTCGCAAAGAAGGCCGCCAACCCCATACCGAAGACGACCATCGTCGCCAGAAAGTACACGGACAGCAGCATCGTCGGCGACCACACATGTGTGAGAAAGATCGCGTGGAAGACGAAGTAGACCGGCACGGTGGGCAGGAAGCGGAAGAACGCCGTACGCGCCGCAGACAACGGAATCAGTAGGCGTGGAAAGGGCGTATTCAGCAGCAGCTTGCCGGAGCTGGTCACAGAGGTCGCCCCGCTGGTGATCGAGGTACCCACGAGCTGGAAGGCGAACAGCCCCAGGGTGAGATGCGCGAAAAAGGCCGGATCGTGCTCGCGGCGGATGATCGTCACGAGGATGTAGTAGACGGCGGCCAACAGCAGCGGGTTGATGATCAGCCATGCTTGGCCGAAGAACGTCGAGGTGTTGGCGCCTCGCATCGTGGCCCTGCTCATCTCGACCGCGAAGGCCCGCCGACGCCACAGCTCGCGGAAGTAGGGAATCAGCGGGGGCAACCCGGCCCGGTGCGGTCCGTAGAAGTGGTAGACCGGCTCGAACTCTGCATCACGGGCACGGCCCGCTCGCGCCCGACCTTCTCCAGGCTCGTTAGGCGCCGTCATAGCGGCACCGTCTTCTCGATGCCCGTGGCGTTTGATCTCTCGTACCTTCACCTACGTCGTCTTCCGGTCCTACGCATCTCTGGGCACACCGTTCTTTGGGCGTTCGCGCATCGCGCGTGGAATCCGCCTACTTCGTCGTCACTCGCAGAC
>DASTFK010000362.1:0-9862 GCA_035719945.1 Nitrospira sp. | reverse complement strand
AATACCCAGAATGGGGCCCTGTGGTAGGGTGCGTGGGGATTGGGCGTTCATCCGATTCCAGAAGAAAAAACAATGCGACCCTTGCCGAAACTGAGACAAGGGTCGCATGATGATTCGTCGAACAATGTGTGTCGCGCTCGCACGGCGGTCTGCTAGACCCCTGCCATGGCCTCCTGCTCGATAAACGTGGGTGCGCCATCGCGGAGCACAACTCGGATCTTGCGGCTCTCTTTGAAACGACCCCTGATCATCTCTTCGGAGAGCGGATCACCGATAGCGCGTTGAATCGTCCGGCGCATCGGCCTCGCTCCGTAGAGCGGCTCGTAGCCTTCCTTAATCAGCCAGGCCTTGACCTCATCGTCGACCTCGATTTCCACACCCTTATCGACGAGCCGCAGATTGAGCTCCCGCAGCAAGATATCGAGAATGCTCGTGAGGTGCGTCTTGTCGAGCTGGTGGAACACGACGATTTCGTCGACCCGGTTCAAAAACTCGGGGCTGAATTGCCGGCGCAACTCTCCCAACACTTCTTCCTTCTTATGACGATCCTGCTCGGCGTCCGTGCTCTGGAATCCCAGACTGACTCCTTTTTGGATCATCTTAGTGCCGATGTTTGACGTCATGATCACGACGGTGTTCTTGAAATCGACCTTTCGGCCGAGGCTGTCCGTCAGCACGCCGTCATCCAATACCTGCAACAGGAGATTGAAGACATCGGGATGCGCCTTCTCGATCTCATCGAACAGCACCACCGAATAGGGCCGGCGGCGTACGCGTTCGGTGAGCTGTCCGCCTTCTTCATACCCAACATATCCGGGAGGCGCTCCGAACAATCGCGAACTCGTGAACTTTTCCTGGTACTCCGACATGTCGATACGGATCAACGCATCTTCGGTGTTGAAGAGGAATTCGGCCAATGTTCTGGCCAGCTCGGTCTTGCCGACGCCCGTAGGTCCGAGGAAGATAAATGAGCCGATCGGCTTCTTGGCCTCTTTCAAACCGGCACGTGAACGTCGGATGGCGCGGCAAACGGCCGAGATCGCCTCATTCTGACCGACGACGCGCTTATGGAGGAATTCTTCCATGCGCAGCAGCTTGTTCGACTCTTCCTCCTCGAGCTTGAAGAGCGGAATGCCGGTCATCTTCGAGACAACATAGGCAACGTCTTCTTTGCCGATCGTCGGTTTCTGTTTCTCCTGATTCTTTTTCCATTCGCGCTTGGACTCGTCCAGCAGCTTTCGGAGACGCTCCTCCTCTTCGCGGTGCCGTACGGCCTCCTCGAAGTTCTGCATCGAAATCGCCAATTCCTTGTCGCGCGAGACCTTCTTGAGTTCCTGCTCCATCGCCTTCAGTTCACCAGGTAGCGCATAGGTCTGGAGCTTCGCGCGTGAGCCGGTCTCATCAATCAAGTCGATGGCCTTGTCTGGGAGGAACCGATCGGTGATGTACCGGTCGGACAGCTTGACTGCCTCGAGGATCGCGTCCTCGGTGATCTCTACGCCATGGTGCTCCTCATACCGGTCGCGCAGGCCCTGGATGATTCGGACGGTCTCGTCGAGACTCGGGGGCTGTACATAGATCGGCTGGAAGCGGCGCTTCAACGCCCCATCCTTTTCGATGTGCTTGCGGTATTCGTCGAGCGTGGTTGCGCCGATGCATTGAATCTCGCCACGGGACAGCGCGGGCTTCAGCATATTGGACGCATCGATCGAGCCTTCCGCTGCTCCGGCTCCCACTAACGTGTGCAACTCGTCGATGAAGATGATGATGTTGCCGGCCTGCACGATTTCTTTCATGACCACTTTCAGGCGTTCCTCGAATTGGCCACGGTATTTCGTGCCGGCCACCAGCGAGCCGAGATCCAGGGCAATGACCCGGCGGGAGAGGAGATTGTCTGGGACTTCAGACTGCACGATGCGTTGCGCGAGTCCTTCGACAATGGCGGTCTTGCCGACGCCCGACTCGCCGATCAGCACGGGATTGTTTTTGGTGCGGCGGCTGAGAATTTGTAACACGCGTTCGATTTCGTCGGCCCGGCCGATGACGGGATCCAGCTGACCTTCCTGGGCCATCTGGGTCAGATCGCGCCCGAACTCATCGAGTGCGGGAGTGTTGCTCTTACGATCGCGTTCACGTGGCGCAGACTTCCGAAGGAAGGTGACCGTCAGTTGGCGTGCCGTCAAGAGGTTGGCGCCAAGGCTGCGAAGGATCTTGCCACCGATGCCTTCTTCTTCACGCAACAGGCCCAACAGAAGATGTTCGCTCCCGATATGATTGTGACCGAGCAACCGCGCTTCCTCGACCCCATATTCAATCACTTTTTTGACGCGGGGGCTGAAAGGGATCTCTCCGAAGGTCATTGTCGTGCCGCCGCCGGGCAGGTTGCGCTCAATTTCCAATCGAATCTGCTCGGTCGAAAGGCCCATCTTCTTGAGAATCATCAAGGCGATGCCGTCGGATTCGCGAAGGATGGCTAACACCAGGTGCTCGGTTCCGAGGTAGTCGTTTTGATGACGCTC
Source organism: Nitrospira sp. (assembly GCA_035719945.1). Taxonomy (GTDB): domain Bacteria; phylum Nitrospirota; class Nitrospiria; order Nitrospirales; family Nitrospiraceae; genus Nitrospira_C. Next base: position 7,343 of record DASTFK010000362.1, on the reverse strand, counting down.
GGCTTCCTCTCGCGCCAGGATGATGATCTTCCGACCCTTGTCCGTGAATCGTTCGAACATCCTGCCTCCTAACTTGGTGGGGGGACCTACTGACGGCGACTAGCGCAAACCCTTCGAAATATCTGGCCTAATTCTAACGAGAAGCTTTTTGACTGTCAAGGTTGCGAACAAATCGCTCGGCGCCGAGATGTGCTCGTACACAATTCAACTACGCACCGGCCAACGGTTCGTTGACTTCACCAAACCCTCCCGATAGAATCCCGCACCTTTTAGCCGGATTTTTCATCGATTCCGTCAGGCCTGCCGCATGAAAAGCAAAAGCATCGGCATATTAACTAAGCCCAAGTTCCCCGAAGTCAAGGCAACGGTTCATGCGGTTGTGAACTGGCTGCGGGACCGAAAGATCGATGTGATCTTGGACAATACGTCGGCCACGCTGTTGAACGAGCGTGGCGGCGTGCAGAAGACACAATTGGCCCAGAAGGCGGATGTGCTCCTGATCCTTGGCGGTGACGGCACAATGCTGAATGCCGCGCGGTTGGCCGGTGAACGAAGCATTCCCATTCTTGGCGTCAATATGGGCGGGCTCGGTTTTCTCACGGAGGTCCGGCTCGAAAATCTCTACCCGTCCTTAGAACGTGTCTTCGCGAACGAATACGTGCTGGATGAGCGGTTGATGATCAGCTCTCACATCCATCGTCATGGGGAGACAGTGGCGCAAGGCGTCGTCTTGAACGACGTCGTTATCAGCAAAGGGACCCTCGCCCGGATGATTGAATTGCGGATCGCCATCCAGGGACAATTTGTGACGAATCTGAGGGGCGATGGATTAATCATCAGCACTCCTACGGGATCGACCGCCTACTCGCTCTCGGCCGGTGGTCCCATCATCAGTCCCGCTGTGCGGTCGCTGATTTTGGCGCCCATCTGCCCCCACACGCTGACCCATCGGCCCCTTATTGTGCCCGACGATGTGGAGATCGATGTGACGCTGACCAGCAAGGATGAAGGAGCGATGGCGACGCTTGACGGACAAGTGGGCGTTGCGCTGACACAAGGCGATACCGTTTTGTTGAGAGTCTCTGAACATCGGACGCTATTGATTCGGTTTCCCGAGAGCAGCTACTACGCCGTGCTACGGGAGAAACTGAAGTGGGGAGATGGATAGCACGCGAACGCCGGAAGGTTAGACTTTCACCCGTTCGATCAAGGCAATCATTTCCTGGTTGGTCACGTACTTAAATTCTCCGATACAATCGGTTGGCCCCTTGTGACCCTTCTCCGCAGTTTCGAGGGCACGAAGTCCCTTCACATCAACGGGGCGGCTCTTGCGTTCCTTTAAGAGCGTGCGCAGCTTCTCGAGCACCGCCTTGGCCGGGTTGGCAGCAGGCTTAGCCGCCAGGTAGCGCAGTACAACTTCTGCGCACCAATCGCCATCGCGTTTGGCCACGCCGACCAGTCCCTCGCTGGCCTTCCTTGCCCAACCGGCCAGAAACACCCCGTCCACAATTTTTCCGCTCGCCTCGTCATAGGCTTGAAACAAGGCGTCATCCGGATCGTTGCCCGTCTTGTTGGGACTAGTCACATAAATCCCCCCTTTATAAGGGAGGCCGACTGTCTCATCAACTTTGTCCCCGACGGCGAAGACCACCGAGTCGCAGGGGAACTCATAAAAGTGTTTAAGTCCGACGGCGGCGGTATCTTCCCCTTTGGGTTCGAGCTTGTTGTCTTCCATTTCCAAGGCGCGAACCTGGTTGTGGCCGTCTACGAGGATGCGCTTCGGTGATGCGAGGAATCTGAATCCCATTTTTGTCTGGCTGGCCGCGGGTTCACATTTCGTAAACTCATCCAACAGTCCCTTCATGATCTCATCCGGGTTCTGTCCGACTGCCACCAGGCGATCCTTGATCCGGTCGAACTCCTTCTTGATGCCGTCCAGATCCATGTTCGCACAGACGGCGCGAATTTCCTTAGGGTTGTATTTCCGTTCCGCCGGACCTCGTCGCACGATAGCCGTGACGCGCTCAACTTTTTTATACCGAGTCAGCCAGTGGGCAATGTCTACCATGACGTCGCCGGCGCCGATGACGGCCACATGTTTGCCCATGTCAAAAGGACGGTCGCCGAATCCGGGCAACCGGTTGAAGTGGTAGACCACGTCCTTGGCGTGAAACACGCCCTTCGCCGAGTCACCCTCCACACCAATGGCTTTCGTCCCCTGTGCGCCGATCGAAAAGACGATCGCGCTTGCTCCCAACGCACGAACGTCCTCCACGGTCAAATCTTTGCCCTTGCCGATGGAGACGTTCCCGAAATAATGGATATGCGGTTGTTCGAGGAGTTCCCAGTATTGCTTTCTGAGTCCCCCGCGTAATTTGAGCTTGCTGGGGAAGATGCCATATTCAGCGAGCCCGCCGAATTTGATATCGCGGTTGAGAATGATGACTTCGTGTCCTGCCTTCCCTAACGCGGCGGCCACTGCCATACCGGCAGGGCCGGCACCGGCCACAATAACGAGATGCTTGTGCTGTGCGCTCATTCGATTCCTGATCTCGGGGTGGAAAGTGTCTAGAATCCCAACAGTTCCGCGGACTTTAGCATAGCCGTTTCAATGCTGTCAAAACGAGAACCTCTGAGGGTTACCCTCCAGCGCTACCGACAGGGCCGCCCGGTTCGGTCATCCTCCAGGGATCCAATAGTTCATCAAGGCGTTTTTCAGGCAGCACTTTCTGTTCCTTGGCCATCTCCCGCACGGTCTTCCCTGACCGGTAGGCCTCCTTTGCCAGCTTGGCGGCCGCTTCATATCCGATTTCAGGGGCCAGTGCCGTGCACATGGCGAGACTCTGTTCGATGAGACTCTGGCAGCGTTCTTTGTTCGCGGTAATCCCCTCAATACACTTGGCGGAAAAATTGTTGGATGCGGTTGCAAGCAGCTCGATGGATTGCAAGAGGTTGTAGGCCATGATGGGAAGCATCACGATCAGCTCGAAATTCCCGGCTTGACCGCCGACCGTGACCGTCACATCATTGCCGATGACCTGCGCGCATACCATCGTCACGGACTCGGCAATGACGGGATTGACCTTTCCGGGCATGATGGACGACCCGGGCTGGGTCTCGGGGAGTTGAATCTCTCCCAACCCGCAGCGAGGACCGGATCCGAGCCACCGGACATCGTTAGCGATTTTCATCAGGCTGACGGCAAGCGTTCGCAACGCCCCGCTCGCTTCGACCAGCGAATCCTGCGTTGACTGCGCTTCAAAATGGTTTGTCGCTTCTCTGAAGGAACAGCCGGTTTCCTGCGAGATGATGGCCATTACTTTGGAGGAGAACTCCGGGTGGCAGTTCAAGCCAGTGCCGACGGCCGTCCCGCCCAAAGCGACTTCGCTCAAGGCCTCCTGCGCCCGTTTCATCCGTGCGATGCCTAGTTCGATTTGCCGCGCATAGCCCCCAAATTCTTGGCCCAAGCGAACGGGGGTCGCGTCTTGCAGGTGGGTACGGCCGATCTTGACAATCGCATCGAAATCCATGGCTTTCTGGGCGAGCGCCCGCTGCAATCTGGTCAAGGCGGGCAAGAGTTGGTGTTGGATCATTTCCGAAGCCGCAATATGGATGGCCGTGGGAATGACGTCATTACTGGATTGGCCAAGATTGACGTGATCGTTCGGATGCACGAGCTTGCTGCCTCGAGCGCCGCCCAACAATTCGGTGGCGCGGTTCGAAATAACTTCATTGGTGTTCATGTTCGTGGAAGTGCCCGACCCTGTTTGAAACACATCGACGGGGAACTCGGCGTCCAGCTTCCCTTCCACGACCTCCGTCGCTGCCTGCTTGATGGCATCAGCGGGTTGCTGCATCAATAAACCGAGGGCATAGTTCACGGCCGCTGCGGCTCGCTTGATCAGACCCATGGCCCTGATCACAGACCGTGGCATCCGCATGGAACTGATGGGGAAATTCTCGATCGCGCGCGCCGTTTGCACTCCATAGTAGGCGTCGGCAGGGACGGCCAATTCCCCCATCGTGTCACGTTCGATTCTGGTACCGGCAGGCACCATGTGCTCGGAATGTGTCTTCATCGGGGCTGCTCCATGCGTGAAGGGCTATTCTGGTGCGGGCGTCATGATAAACTCAGGCCACCTGCTTCCACAAGGGTGAGAGTGATGGACGGCCCGCACCTCATCGTTGATGCCTTTGCTGGGTATAAAGGCGAAAAGACTCCCCGATCATTTACCCTCGAGGGCAAGACACTGCACGTGCAACACGTCGTGGATCGCTGGTACAGCGACACGCACAGCTATTTTCGGGTCACCGCCAGCGACGGTCAACGGTACGTCTTGCGGCTAGAGCTGGACGAGGACTGTTGGGAACTGATCATGCTCGAGCGCCGGGTAGACTAACGGGGGCGCGGGATGCAAGAAGGCCCGCCGAGGCAGGCCTTCAGGTTTGGTCGAGCAGAGAGGCGATTAGGCGACTTTCACGTCGATCGCTTTCGGCTTCACTTTTTCCGACTTCGGAAGGTGGAGATTCAACACGCCGTCTTTGTATTCGGCTTTGACGGAACTCTCATCGACCGATTCCGGCAGCGTGAAGCTCCGGACGAAGCTTCCGTAAGAGCGTTCCACGCGGTGGAACCTTTTGCCCTTTTCCTCCTTCTCCTGCCGACGTTCTCCCTGGAGCGTGAGCACGCCGTTTTCAACGGTGACTTTGACGTCCTCTTTCCGCACTTCGGGCAGCTCCGCCTTGATGAGGTACTCCCCTTCTGTTTCGCTGATGTCAACGGTCGGCATCCAGTCGGCGACTGTGAGATTTTCCTTCCCGCTGTTGCGCAACGACGGACGCGAGAAGACGCGATTCAACCGTTCTGACATATCTTCGAGTTCACGAAATGGATCCCAACGGACGAGTGTCATGATCAACCTCCTTCGTAAAAAAACGAACTGCTTTCTTTTTGTCTGTGTTGACGCGGCGTCGAGAGCGCTCTCACGACTGGGAGGTAATTCTTTTCATCCGCAAGTCAAGGGGGAAGGGCCTGGAAGGGTTCTACAAGCTAGCGCTGGTCGAGGGGAACATAGGGGCAGTCATGCTCGCCTGCATAGATCTGGTCGGGGCGAAAAAGTTTGTTTTCCCTGAGCTGCTCCAGCCAATGGGCGAGCCAGCCGGAAACTCGCGCCATGGCAAAAATCGGTGTAAAGAGGTCCGTATCGATGCCCATCTTCTCATAGATAATCCCCGAGTAAAAATCCACATTGGGATAGACTGTTTTCCCCTCGAACAATTCGCCCGCCTTCCGTTCAACGCGCAGCGCGATGTCGTAAAGCTGGGAGGTGCCGCAGGTTTTGAAGAGGGTTTCACAGAGGCCCTGTAAGACTGTCGCGCGCGGGTCTTTCACTTTATAGACCCGGTGTCCAAAGCCCATCAGCTTGCGCTTGTTGCGTAGCTGCTCTTCTACATAGGGCGCCGCCCGATCCACCGTCCCGATCTTCTTGAGCATCTCGACGACTTCTTCGTTTGCGCCCCCGTGCAATGGCCCCTTCAGCGCCCCGATCGACGACGCGACGACCGTGTACGGGTCGGCCAACGTGGAGGCCGTCACGAGACCCGTAAAGGTTGACGCATTCATCGTGTGCTCGGCGTGCAGGATGAGGCAATCGTCGAAAATGTCGACCCACAGGGGATGCGCCGTCGTTTCGGTCAGCATGTGGAAAAAATTTTCACTGAAGCCCAGCTCGTCTCGCGGGGCAATGGTATCGTCCCCCCGACGGAGTCTCGCCCAGGCCGCGACGATCGTGGGAAGTTTGGCGATCAACCGCACCGCCGACCAGTAATTGTTCTCCATATCTGTGACATTGCGACCGGGATAGAACATCCCCAGCGCAGCCACTGCCGCTTGCAGGGCATCCATCGGATGGCCCTGTTCGGGGAGACATTTCATGAGATCAATGATCGAATATTTCAGGCGCCGATGAAGAGCGATATCTTGCTCCCATCTCGCGAGTGCGGAGCGGGTTGGGAGATGGCCGAAGAGAAGAAGGTACGCGGTTTCCAGGTATGACGAGCGCTTGCACAGCTCTTCCACGCGGATGCCGCGATATTCAAGGACACCAAGTTCCCCGTCGACGTCGCTGACGGCAGATTTGGCGGCAGGAATTCCGGCAAGGCCCGGCATGAAATCGTGCGGCATGAACGAACTCCCACCCTACTCTGCCTACTTCCCACGAGCGAAGCAAGCGTTTGGCGAGATCTCATCGCGACCTTGAAATGGTTTGACTCGGTTGGCATACTGACTTCGATGGGTTTGCCTCACACGATCAAACGCTTCCTGCCGTTTCACATTGGCGCCGGATTGCTCATCCTGATTGCCGTCCCCCTGTGGACATCGAATACCAGTGATCTCTTATGGTCGCCGATCCCCGCGATGCCGCCGGAAACCGGGACGCTCAATCCATAGCGAACCTGGACCATGCATCGCACCCTCTGGAGAATCATGAGGCAAGGACGGTCATGAAGGGGCTTTATGGGGTGGCAGCCCTGCTCGCGTTCGTCATTGGGGCGGCCATGGCAGGGCATGCGGAGGATGAGCTGCTTATCTTTGCCGTCGTCAGTGAAGTACCGAAGGACAAATCCCGCGTCGCGGTCAAAGCCTCCGTCAATGACGTGGCCACGGATACCAAACTCCTTGCGTCCGACGCCATTCTGAACAATCTGATCTGGAAAAAACTGGAGATTTGTCATGCGATGCGCGTGGAAGGTACAAGGGCACCGGAGGGCTATCGCGTCGGCACGGTCCGGATTATCGATGCGAGCATGCTTCCCATGTCGCTGCAGTCGTTTGCAGGCGATTGCTTGATCAAGAAGGCCATCGAAGTGGCACCGCTCGTTGACTGACATCAGCGGGCAGTGCTCTGAAGGCGGTTAGCCGCGGCACTCCGGGCAGGTCGTCGGCTCCGTATCCGATTCGCATTCGTCGGACGTCAGCGGAAAAAGTTGTTGGCAGTGGGTGCAGGGACGGATTTCAAAATAAGCGGTTCCATCCGGATCGATGTCTGTCGGAAGGAGCAGTTCGTACGGGTCGTACCCGATGGCCACGCCGTCGGCAAATTTCACGACGGCAAGCCGATCGTTGAAGACCTCGAAGGTGGCTTCCTGTCCCTTGCGCTCGAGCACGTGGCCCATCACGAACACCGGTTGACCCTTCCGCTTCGTCCGGAGATCACGCAGGGAGTGCTGCGTGGGACTGGCACATGCGAAGTGGCCGCTGGAACTTGTTCCTACCGTTGGCATCGTGGGCATAGGACGTGAGTGGGACCGATGGCAACCTGTACCATAGGAAAAAAAAAGAC
>DASTFK010000361.1:0-3102 GCA_035719945.1 Nitrospira sp. | reverse complement strand
GGTAACTGCTTTTCCTGGAATTGCTTGGGACGAAGAGTGAGTATGGCAGCAAGCTTGGCCTGCCGCCCTTACGTTAACCGAATACAGTGCGCGCCCTATCCGAATGCAATCTGGCCCGCATCGACCGAGACGGTCGTTCCCTTCTCGCCCTTGACGGCCGCGATGATATCCGGCAGGGCGCAGATGACGGCGCTATGCCCCGTTGTGCGCGCGAAATCCTGTGCGGCCTCGACCTTCGGACCCATTGACCCGGCTGGGAAGTCATAGGCGTCCAGCGCGTCCGGCGTCGCCTTGCGGATGGCACGCTGGGAGGGCTTCCCCCAGTCCAGATAGACCGCGTCGGCATCGGTTGCGACGACGAATACGTTCGCACCGAGTTCCTTTGCCAGAAGGGCCGTCGCGCGATCCTTGTCGATGACGCATTCGACTCCGACGAGATGCCTCTCCTTGCCCGGCTCGTACATCGTCGGAATGCCGCCGCCGCCGGCTGCGATCACAACGGTTCCCTTTTCCAGCAGCCATTTGATGGGCCGGAGCTGAAAGATCCGCTTCGGCAGCGGCGAAGGCACGACGCGACGCCAGTATTTGCCGTCAGGCTTGACCTGCCATCCCTTTGCCGCCGCTTCGGACTTGGCCTCCGCTTCGCTGTAGACCTTTCCGATGAATTTGGTCGGGTCCTTGAACGCCGGATCCTTGGGATCGACCTCCACCATCGTGAGGATCGTCGCGATCGGCTTTTCGAAAGGAAGAATGTTGCCAAGTTCCTGCTCGATCATGTAACCGATCATGCCTTCGGTTTCGGCGCCAAGAACGTCGAGAGGATAGTCCTCGCCCTCCTCATAGGCGATTTCCTGGAGGGCCAGGAGGCCCACTTGCGGACCATTGCCGTGGGTGATCACGGTTTCGTATTCCAGGCAAAGCGGGGCCAGCGCTTCAGCAGCGATCTTGGCATTCTTTCGCTGGTTGTCGGCGGTCATCTCCTCGCCCCTTTTCAGGAGCGCGTTGCCGCCGAGGGCCACGACAAGGCGTCCCATGGCTCAGTTCCCCAATGTTGCGACGAGAATCGCTTTGATGGTGTGCAGGCGGTTTTCCGCCTGCTCGAAAGCAATGTTCATCGGGCTTTCGAAAACGTCTTCCGTCACCTCCATTTCGGAGATGCCGAACTTTTCCTTGATGTCCTTGCCGACCTTGGTTTCGGCGTTGTGGAAGGCCGGCAGGCAATGCATGAACTTGACGTTGGGATTGCCGGTTTTTTCCATCAGGGCTTTGTTGACCTGATAAGGTTTCAGCAGCTTGATCCTGCTTTCCCACACATCGTCCGGCTCGCCCATCGAAACCCACACGTCGGTATGGACGAAGTCGACGCCTTTGACGCCCTTGTCTATATCGTCGGTGATCATGATACGCGCACCTGTCTCCGCAGCGCGTTTCTTGGCCATTTCGACCACGTCTTCGTGGTTCCAGTTTGCCTTCGGAGCAACCATGCGGACATCGCAGCCCATGATAGCCCCCAGCATGAGCAGGGAGTTGCCCATATTGTTGCGGGCATCGCCAAGGAAAGCGTAGCTGATCTGCGTGCGCGGTTTGTCGGCATGCTCGACCATGGTCAGTATGTCCGCCAGCATCTGGGTCGGGTGCCAGTCGTCGGTGAGACCGTTATAGACCGGCACGCCCGAATATTTGGCGAGCTCTTCCACCTTCTCCTGTCCGGCGCCACGGAATTCGATCGCGTCGAACATGCGGCCCAGAACCCGGGCGGTATCCTTCATCGATTCCTTGTGGCCGATCTGGCTGCCTGACGGATCCAGGTAAGTGATGTGCGCGCCCTGATCGTAGGCGGCGACTTCGAACGCACAGCGCGTGCGGGTCGAGGTCTTCTCAAAGATCAGGCAGATCTCCTTGCCCACGAGCGCCTGCTGCTCGGCACGGGCATATTTTGCACGCTTCAAATCGCGAGAAAGGTCGAGCAGATACAGCATCTCGCGCTGGCTGAAATCCGCTATCTTGAGATAGCTGCGGCCCTTGAGATTGAAAGCCATGATGGTTCTCCCTGGGGTTGGCGGCGAGAAAGTTCAGTATGCCGGGTCGCGCAGGATCGGGCAGGTCATGCAGTGACCGCCGCCACGGCCACGGCCGAGTTCCTGGCTCCCGATGGTGACGACTTCGATTCCCGCGCGGCGGAGCAGCGTGTTGGTATGAGTGTTGCGGTCGTATCCAACGACGACGCCAGGCTCCAATGCGACGACGTTGTTGCCGTCGTCCCACTGTTCCCGTTCCTGCTCGAACGCATTGCCACCGGTACCGATGACCTTGAGGTCCTTGAGGCCGAGCGCGTCCTTGTAGACGTCGAACAGGTGCCCGCTTTCCTTTTTGATCTCGAGCCCAGCATTCCCGTTCGGACGCAATGAGAAGCATGTGATTTCATCGACCACCTCGAGGAAGGCGGTCACCTTGTCATGGTCGAGGCACGAGAACACCGTGTCGAGATGCATCGCGGCTCGGGATTTCGGCATAACGCATGCGATGATGCGCTCCGCGGCCTTCTTGGCGAAGAGGTGGTCAGCGACCTGGTTGACGGCCTGCCTGGTTGTCCGCTCACCCATTCCGATGAGCACGACGCCCTTGCCGATGGGCATGACGTCCCCACCCTCCATGCTCGTATTGCCCCAATCCTCGTCGCTATCGCCCCACCAGATCTCGAACTCGTTCCCGGTGAACAGCGGGTGGAACTTGTAGACCGTGCGCTGGACCAGCGTTTCAGGCTTGCGCGCCGGCCAGAACATGGGATTGCAGGTCACGCCGCCGTAGATCCAGCAGGATGGATCGCGCTGGAAGAGCGCGTTCGGGATCGGGCGGAGAATGAACTCGCTCTCGGAAAGCACCTCGCGCATCAGCGGAGTCACCATGTCCTTGGGAAGGTCTTCCATGACGATGCCGCCGAGCAGATGGCGCGCAAGCGCCTGTCCATCGAGTTCGTCGAGCCAGGGGCGCAGCAACCGGACAAAGGTCGGGCCGACATAGTTTGGCGTGATGCGCCGATCAAGCACGAAGGCGCGGCCCTCTGGGGACTGATTGAAGACTTCGGTCAAGAGATCCTGGATG
>DASTFK010000360.1:0-2359 GCA_035719945.1 Nitrospira sp. | reverse complement strand
CGGTCAGGTGACAATCGACGATGATTTCTGGAAACGCTGGCGCGATCTCATCGGAGAGACCACGTTGGTTCACCAGTTCGAGGAAATGCGCGCTGAGGGACAGATGGATGCGATGCTCCTCGACCGGAGGATGCACCGGGGCCGCGAGCTCGCAGACCCTTGGGCCGATGCGGGATATTGGGGCGGCAGCATTTTTTGGGACTCGGACCTCGCGAAATGGTTGGAAGCCGCATCGGCGCGTTTGGAGCAAACGCGAGACGCGGGCTTGGAGGCGCGTGTTGAGGAGGTTATCGGTCTAATCGAGAGGGCGCAGCAGCCCGACGGATACGTCAACAGCCACATCCTTACCTGGCGCCCGCAGCATCGATTCAAGAACCTTCGAGACCTGCACGAGCTCTACTGCGCGGGACACTTGATTGAAGCAGCGGTGGTTCATTTCGAAGCGACCGGAAAGGACCGGCTCCTGCGAGTTGCGCAGCGTTACGCAGATTACATCGCGGCGCGTTTTGGTCGCGAGCCGGGTCAGATTCGTGGCTACTGCGGCCACCCGGAGATCGAGTTGGCCCTTCTTCGCCTTTATCACGTCACCAAGGAACGTCGCTACCTGGACCTAAGCCGATACTTTATCGACGAGCGCGGGCAATCGCCGAACTTCTTCGAGCAGGAAGCGGTTGCGCGCTCGGATTCGCGTCCGTTTCGGCCCAATCACCCCGGTTCCCCCTACGCCTACATGCAAGCGCACGAACCGATTCGCAAACAGACCAAGGTGGTCGGGCACGCTGTGCGGGCCATGTATCTTTTCGCCGCAGCTGCCGGGTTGGCGCTGGAGGACGGCGATGCCGACCTCTTGGCGGCCTGCGAGCGTCTCTGGCAAGATGTCATTACGACGAAACTGTATATCACCGGTGGGATTGGTTCAGCATCGGAGAATGAAGGGTTTACTCACGATTACGACCTTCCCAATGAGAACTCGTACGCCGAGACGTGTGCCTCGATCGGACTCTTCTTGTTCGGGCATCGAATGCTGCAGGCCAAACTTGACGGTCAATACGGCGACGTCATGGAACGCACGCTCTATAACAATATCCTGTCCGGCATCAGCCTCGAAGGCCGGCGCTTCTTTTACGATAATCCCATGGCGAGCTCCGGATCGCGCCATCGGGTAAGCTGGCCATGGTGGACTCCCTGTTGCCCGCCCAATCTTGCACGGCTTGTCAGTTCCCTTTCTGGATATCTCTACTCGCAAAGAGAAGATGCGATCGCGGTCCACCACTATGTGACCGGCGAAGCGCGGGCGAATGGGCTTACTCTTCGAGTGCGCAGCGGCCTGCCCTATCAGGGAAACAACGTGGTCGAAGTTCAGGCCGAAGCGCCGGTCGATAAGGCCCTTTCGTTCCGTATCCCAAATTGGGCCGGGCACCACGAGGTCAAAGTCAATGGGGAGCCGCTCGCACCGCCAGTGGATACCGGCTATGTCACTGTGCGGCGAACCTGGGCGCCTGAGGACCGCATTGAGCTGAATTTTGAGCTGCCAGTCCGGATGCAATTTTCCCGTTACGAAGTGGATGTCAACCGTGGACGCCTCGCTCTGACCAGGGGCCCCCTGGTTTACTGTCTCGAACAGATTGACAACGGACCCGAACTCGATGCGGTCACCTTGTCCTCGGATGGCTCGTTTGAGCCTGCGGAGCACCCTGGCATGCCGCCTGGAATTCTGGCGCTCAAAGGCCCTGGACTTCGTGAGCATGCGCAGACCGACGGCCTCTACGCAGACAAGCCTCCGGCGACACAGGAAATCAAGGTGACAGCGGTGCCCTACTATGTTTGGAATAACCGTGGCCCCGGTGAAATGCTGGTTTGGGTTCGTCGGGCGAGTTAAAGTTACCCCCTATGACTTCAACCTCAGGACGCTGGTGGATCACCGCTGCCGTCGTTGTCGTCACCGCCGTCCTGCTGTCGCCCTTCTATTGGGTTCTGGTCGGGAGCTTCATGACTCCGGCGGAGCTTTTCGGAGTTAATCAGACCTTCTGGCCCAGACACTTTGTAGTGGAGAACTGGTCGAAGGCGCTGGAGCGTCTGTGGCCGCATGTTCAAACTAGCCTCTTGGTCAGCACGGTAACGTCGATCGGCACACTCCTTATCACCGCGCCGGCCGCCTACGGACTTGTGTGGAAAAAGCCGGTCGGACGCACCGCGCTTTCCACGTTCATGCTTGTAACGCAGATGCTCCCGGGAATCGTCTTCGTAATCCCCCTGTTTATTGTTTTTTCCAAGATCAACCTCGTGAATACGCTTCCTGGCCTGATTCTGGCCGACATGACTTTCACCGTGCCCTTCGCGCTGATCATGCTCTCTGCTT
>DASTFK010000359.1:0-4881 GCA_035719945.1 Nitrospira sp. | reverse complement strand
ACGGTGCCGGGCAGACACCGTGAACAGGAGTTCATAGTCCTCTCCTCCGGCCAAGGCAAGGGCTGTAGGATCCTCCTTCACGGATAAGGCGTATCGACGGCACGCAGAGGATACCGGCAGGGCGGCCAGCTCTATCAGGGCCCCGACTCCGCTTTCCGCACAGAGATGGCGGAGGTCGCCGGAGAGTCCGTCCGACAGATCGATGGCCGAAGTCGCCCAGCGGGCTTTCGAAAGCCACCGTCCTTCGCGAATGCGCGCGGTTGGCCGCAAGTGCCGCTGGATCAAGAACCGCCGATGTGCGGTCGGCAGGGGTTGCGCGGGGGCCATGCCTCGCGGCCGCTGCAGCAGCTGAAGTCCCGCTCGGGAATCGCCGAGCGTGCCTGTGACATAGAGGTCGTCGCCCTCCTTCGATCCGCTTCTGAACAGAAGCCGTCCCCGTAATGCCGATCCGACCAGCATAATATTGACGAACCAGCCGCCCCTCGACGCGGACGTATCGCCACCGATCAGGCTGACCCGATGAGGGCGGCAGGCGGCCATCATGCCGTCATACAACTGCTCGACCTGTCGGCCTGTCGCCTCACGAGGAATGGCCAGGGCAACCAGGAGATACTCGGGAGTTCCCCCCATGGCGGCGATGTCGCTAAGATTGGCGGTTGCGGCCCGAAACCCGATGTCAGTGAAGGCGGCGGTGCGGCGGTCGAAATGGATGCCCTCTGCAAGGAGATCGGTCGTCAACAAGTACCGGTTGCGGCCGGAGGCGATCACTGCGGCGTCGTCGCCGATGCCGCGGACAATTCGGGCACTCGTCGTTCCGTACCGTTTCTTGAGCGCCCGGATCAGGTCGAATTCACGGATCGTTGAACTGGCCTGGGAGCGGACCGACAAGGTCATGCTAATGCGGCCGGTGGGATGCCTGCGGGGGTGCGGCTGATCGTGCGTGTGCGGTTTGCTCGGCTCGCCTCGATTTCTCGATGCGGGGCACCGGTTTCGGCGATTCCTGCGGGGACTGCGGCCGGCCCGCCTTCTTCTTCACTGGGGGTCTTCGCCGCAAGGCCACTCTCATCACATCGTCCATCGTATCGGCAAACACGAGCTGGATGCCTTTGAGAATGTGCTTCGGGATCTCATCGAGATCCTTCTTATTGCGCTTCGGCAGAATCACACAGGTCAATCTCGCGCGTTTCGCCGCAAGGATTTTTTCCTTCAGGCCCCCGATTGGCAGCACGCGCCCCCGCAATGTGATTTCACCGGTCATCGCGAGATCCCGGCGGGTCGGCACCTGCGCCATCGCGGACGCGATGGCGGTGGCCATCGTGATGCCGGCGGATGGTCCGTCTTTGGGAATGGCGCCGGCTGGCACATGGATGTGCAGATCCTGCTTGGTGAACATGTCTGGGTTGATGCCGAGAGTTTTTTCTCGCGAGCGGACGTAGCTCAAGGCGGCTTGCGCCGATTCCTTCATGACGTCGCCGAGATGACCGGTCAAGGTCAGCGCGCCTTTGCCCTTCATGACCGTCGCTTCAATATAGAGCACGTCGCCACCGGCCTCCGTCCAGGCCAGACCCGTCGCCACGCCGATTTCGTCTTTCTCGAGCTCCGATTCAGGCACGAACTTCGGAACGCCAAGATATTTGTGCAGATTGCCGGCGTTCACGGGGAATCCCAGCCCTTTGCCCTCAGCGACCTTTTTGGCCACCTTGCGCATCACATTGGCGATTTCCCGTTCGAGATTGCGGACCCCGGCTTCGCGCGTGTAATGAATGATAATCTGGCGAATCGCCGCTTCGACGATCTTGACGTGCTTTTCCGTGATGCCGTGCTCATTGAGCTGTCGCGGAATGAGGTAGCGCTGCGCAATGCCGAGCTTCTCCTCTTCGGTGTAGCCGGGGATCTCGATGACCTCCATGCGGTCGCGAAGGGCAGGAAGAATCGGATCGATGAGGTTCGCCGTGGTGATGAACATCACTTCCGAGAGATCGAACGGCACGCCCAGATAATGGTCGGTAAAGGTGTTGTTTTGCTCGGGATCGAGCACCTCGAGCAGGGCGGCCGAAGGGTCGCCACGAAAATCCATGCCGACCTTGTCGATTTCGTCGAGCATGAAGACCGGGTTGCTGGTGCCGGCCTGTTTCATGCCCTGAATCATGCGGCCGGGCAAGGCTCCGACATAGGTTCGTCGATGTCCGCGGATCTCGGCTTCATCGCGCACGCCGCCCAGACTGATGCGCACGAACTCGCGGCCAAGTGCGCGGGCGATCGACTTGCCCAGCGAGGTTTTGCCGACTCCGGGCGGGCCCACGAAACAGAGAATGGGGCCTTTCATCTTTTCTTTCAGCTTTCTGACGGCCAGGTACTCGAGGATGCGTTCCTTCACCTTTTCCAGGTCGTAGTGGTCTTCGTTGAGGACCTTGTTCGCGGCCCGTAGATCCAGGTTGTCTTTCGATTTTTTGGACCAGGGCAGCTCCACCATCCACTCAAGATAGGTGCGGACCGTCGCCGATTCCGCGGTGTCCGGGTGCATCTTCTCCAAACGCTTGAGCTGCTTTTCCGTTTCCTTCAGCACCTTCTCGGGCATCTTGGCGTCTTTGACGCGCTTGCGGAACTCCGCGACTTCCTCGGCCCGTTCGTCCAGCTCGCCGAGCTCCTTTTGAATCGCCTTGAGCTGCTCGCGCAGAAAATATTCGCGCTGGGTCTTGTCCATCTCACCCTTGGCCTGGGCCTGAATTTTCTGCTGCATCGAGAGGACTTCGATTTCCTTTGCCAGGATCTCGCTGATCTGCCGCAGACGCTTGAGCGGATCCGTGATCTCCAGCACCGACTGGGTCACTTCGACTTTGAGGCCTAGATTGGAGGCGATCATGTCGGCCAAGCGGCCCGGATCCTCCAAATTTTCGATGACGACCATCACGTCCGGAATCAGCACCTTGCCGAGGCTGACAATCCGCTCGATTTGCTCCTTGACGGTTCGCATTACCGCTTCGCTCTCGAGGGTGGAGGTCGCGGCCTTGGTTTCGTTGATTTTCTCGATGCGCACGGAATAATACGGTTCGGTTTGGATATAGCCGGAAATCTTGGCCTTCGAGAGGCCTTGAACGAGAATCTTGATCCGTTCGTCGGGCAGCTTCAGCATCCGCATGATGATGCCGACCGTACCGATCGCGTGGATGTCGTCAGGGGTGGGGTTCTCGACGTCGAGGGCCTTTTGCGTCGCCAAGAAGATCATCCGGTTGCCCGCCAGCGCGGCCTCGATGGCCTTGATCGACATCTCGCGGCCGACGAACAGCGGCAGCACCATATAGGGAAATACGACGATGTCGCGCACCGGTAGCAGCGGCAGCTGGTCCGGGATCTCCACGTTTTGAGGCGGCGTCAGGTCTTGTTCGATTGATTCGCTCATCGGCGTGCTCTCACGACTTTCGTTGAATCGTTCGTCGACACAGAACGGACGCGATGGCTAGGCTCTGCTGGTGCGGCGATGTTCTTCGCCCGATTCCATGCGGTTTCGAAGGTAGTCGGCGAAGTCTGCGCCCAATGACGGGTTTTTCAACGCAAATTCGACGGTGGCAATAAGGAAGCCCAACTTGTCGCCGGCGTCGTAGCGGTTGCCTTTGACTTCGAGTGCAAACATGGGGGAGTGCTTGGCCAACTCTCTCAGTGCGTCGGTGAGCTGAATCTCCCCGTTCTTCCCCGGCTTCGTCTTGCGCAAAATCGGAAAAATTTCCGGAGGCAGCACGTACCGGCCGATGACGGCCAAATTCGAGGGCGCGTCCGAGGGCGCCGGCTTCTCGACGAGATCCACCACCTTATAGAGACCGTCCGACAGCCGCTCCGGCGAGATGATGCCGTACCGGTTGACTTCCTGATGGGGCACTTCCTGAATGCCCAGAACCGCGCCGTGACGCTTCTTATAGGTCTGCACCAGTTGTGCAAGAGCTGGCACGGGGGCGTCGATGATTTCATCGCCCAGCATGACGGCAAATGGTTCATCGCCGATCAAATGTTGCGCGCAGAGCACGGCATGCCCGAGACCCAAGGCTTCGGACTGCCGCACGTAACAGAAATTGGCCAGATTCGAAATATGTCGGATCTGACTGAGCAGCTGGCCCTTCCCGTTGCCCTTGAGGTTTTCTTCCAACTCAACGGAGCGATCGAAATGGTCTTCGATGGCGCGCTTGCCACGGCCCGTGATGACGATGATGTCTTCGATGCCGGAGGCGACCGCCTCTTCCACCGCATATTGAATAAGCGGCTTGTCCACCAGGGGAAGCATTTCCTTGGGAGACGCCTTGGTCGCTGGAAGAAATCGCGTCCCGAGGCCGGCGGCGGGAAGAATGGCTTTGCGAACTTCAGTGCGCGGCATACGGCGATAGTATGTGATGGGGTAGGTGATGTCAAGGAATCGCCCATGTCTCCGACGCTTTCAGTTGCCGGTGCCGATCCGGCCCAGTTCGGCTTTACATTGAAGCACTTGCCCCATATAATCCGGGAGTTTTTTACTCAGGTTCGTGGCTGATGCTGCAACGCTGCATGCGTAGGCATCTCACGTCAGTTGACCTTCATTGCCGCTGTCATCCATGGCTCCCGGTCCGGCTCAACTGCGGGGCTCAGGTGAAGGGCGTTCTACCTCCCCTAATCGAGGCTTTTGGATGGGGTTGTTATACTCGGTGGACCGTTCGGGAGCCCGGTGCTAGTGACGGAGGTGTTTTCCGTACAACGCCTGCACTGGTTGCTGGTGATGCTGGTCCTGGTCTTCGTCGC
Organism: Nitrospira sp.; assembly: GCA_035719945.1. Taxonomy (GTDB): domain Bacteria; phylum Nitrospirota; class Nitrospiria; order Nitrospirales; family Nitrospiraceae; genus Nitrospira_C. The sequence goes on along the minus strand of DASTFK010000359.1, from coordinate 120 downwards.
GGCCGGCCCTGTGCGTGAGGCGCTGGCTCAGACCCCGACGGCCAAGGTGGCCTCCATCGAGATTCGCGGCAACAAGAAAATCGAGCTTCCCGCCATTCAAGGACGATTGACCTTGAAGCC
>DASTFK010000358.1:0-3768 GCA_035719945.1 Nitrospira sp. | reverse complement strand
TATTGCTCGTTGTCGGAATGGCTGCCGTCGTCCCTGTCGTGCCTGTGGCCAGGGGTGCAGAGCCAGCCGGGCTCCCGCCCAACGCGTCCAACGGCTTGCGGCTCCTGGAGGAGATGCAGACCGTCATTACAGAGTTGGCCGAGACGGCCAAACCTTCCGTCGTCAGTCTCTTCCCCATCAATCTCACCGGAAAAGGCCGCGAGTTTACGCCGGAACGCGTGCCCAACGCGCCGGGCTCCGGAGCCGGTGTCATCATCACACCCGACGGGCACATCATTACCAATAACCACGTGGTGGGCGACGCGACGGAAATCGAGGTTCGGCTGTCCGACAAGTCGAAGCTGATTGCCCAAGTCGTCGGCAAGGACCCGGACACGGATCTCGCCGTCTTGAAAGTCACCTCCGATCACCCGCTGCCGAACGCGACGTTCGGGGACTCGACCACCGTGCGCGTGGGCCAATGGGTGCTCGCCGTGGGCAATCCCTTCGGCTTGGAGCGGACCGTCACGCTCGGTGTGGTCAGCGGCATCGGGCGCGAAAATGTCAATCTCTCCCGCTATGAAAATTTCATTCAAACCGACGCGTCGATCAATCCTGGAAATTCCGGCGGGCCGCTCTTCAACTTGCGAGGGGAAGTTATCGGCATCAATACGGCCATCATCAATTTTGCGCAAGGCATCGGTTTTGCGATTCCGTCGAATATGGCAAAGCAAGTCCTGCAGCAATTGGTGGAGCAAGGCCGGGTCGTCCGGGGCTGGCTCGGTGTCGGCATTCAACCGCTGACCCCGGAGCTGGCCAAAAAGTTCGGCGTGACCGAACAGGAAGGCGTGCTGGTCAACGAAGTGTTCGAGAAGGACCCCGCGGCTGCGGCCGGTATCAAGCCCGGCGACGTCATCACGCGCATCGAAGGGTCGGTGATCGACAGCCCGAATCGACTGTCGCGGATTGTGGCCGGACTGTTACCGGGCGCCAAAGCGAAAGTCGAACTGGTGCGCAATCAACAACGTTTGGTTGTAGAAGTGGCCCTGACGGAACGCCGCGATCATGCCACCGTGGCCTCGCTGCCCCAATCACGCACCGAATCCAAGCTCGGACTCGATGTCCAGGACCTGACAGCCGCTCTGGCCGAGAAATTCAAACTGCACGAAAGCCGCGGCGTGCTGGTCACGAAGGTGGAAGCGGGCAGCCTGGCCCAGTCCGAAGGGCTGCGTGAAGGCGACCTCATCAAGGAAGTCAATCGCGCCGACGTCGGATCGGTGGGTGATTTCACCAGCGCCGTCTCCAAGGTCCGCCGTGGCGATACCGTGCTCTTACGGGTCCTGCGGGAAAGTCGCGCGTTCTACGTGGTACTGAAACCTGGCGAGCCCTGATTCCCAACCAATCGCGAGCGTCGGAACGGCACCGGGCGCGTCTCCCAGACACCCATGAGAGACGCGCCGTACAGTAGGCTAATGCGCGGCCACGGGCTGCTTGCTGGCCTTGGCCTCTTCCACGATCTTCGTCACGACCTCACGCGGCACTTCCTCATAGCGCGCCAATTCCATCACGTAACTCCCTCCTCCTCCCGTGAGAGAATTGAGCGTGGTCGTGTAGGTCATGATCTCGCTCAGCGGAACCAGCGCCTTGACGATCTCGGCGTGCCCCCGCGCCTCGACATGCAGGATGCGTCCTCGCCGGGCGTTGAGATCGCCGATCACGGCGCCGATGTGCGCCGCCGGCGCCTCGACCTCGATGGTCATCATCGGCTCCAGTAAGACGGGATGCGCCGTTTCCATCGCTTTCTTAAACGCCATCGATGCGGCAATCTTAAACGACATTTCCGAGGAATCGACGACGTGGTAGGACCCGTCGTACACGGCGACGCGGACGTCTACGACCGGAAATCCAGCTAACGTGCCATGGAGCATCGCCTCGACGACGCCCTTCTCGACCGCCGGGATGAAATTACGAGGAATCACGCCGCCCACCACCCGGTTCGTAAATGCGAATCCCTCCCCGCGCGAAGACGGCGCCAATTCCAGCCAGCAATCCCCGTACTGGCCATGGCCGCCCGTCTGCTTCTTGTACTTGCCTTGGGCCTGCGCCGTGGCGCGAATCGTTTCCCGGTACGGAATTTTCGGCGTATGGATGACAACCTCCGCGCCGTACTTCCGCTGCAATTTCTCCAGCGCCAGATCCAAATGCAGTTGGCCCGTCCCGCTCAGCACCATTTCCTTCGTGTCGGCATTCCGCGTGAAGCCTAGGGTGGGATCTTCCTCAATCAACTTGTGCAGCCCCAGGCTGACTTTATCGATGTCGGCACTCGACTTGGGTTCGATCGCAAAGGACAGCACAGGCTTGGGCAAAGCCGGCCAGGCATAGACAATGGGATGCTGCTCGTCACAGAGCGTGTCGCCGGTCTGCGCATCCTTGAGCTTCCCGATCGCCACGATATCTCCGGCGGCCGCCGTGGTGACGGCCGTGTGCTTCTTGCCCAGCAACTGATACACATGACCGCTTTTCTCTTTGATTCTTCTCGTCCCGTTGTACAACAGCGAATCTGCCTGCAAGGTGCCGGAGGTAACGCGGACATACGACAGCCGCCCAACGAACGGGTCGATGATGGTCTTGAAGATGACAGCGGAAAAAGGCGCCTCGGCTGTCGCAGCCCGCGTGACCTCGTGGCCGTCCGCATCCTGCCCCGTAAACGGCCTGCGTTGTGCTCGGTCGGCCGGCGACGGCAGCAGGTCGACGATCGCATTGAGCAGCAGAACCGTCCCGATATTCTTGAGCGCCGATCCCGTATACAGCGGCACGATCGTCCCCGCCTGCACTCCCGCCCTGAGTCCCCTCAACACGTCTGCCTGCGAGAGTTCGGCGCCGGAGAGGTACTGTTCCAACAATTGATCGTCGCACTCGGCGGCCGCCTCCTGAATCCGCTTGCGCGCATCGGTCAGCGTCGTCTCGGCGCCAGGTGGCACCGGTTGCTGTTGCCACTTCGCGGTATCGGCCCGGGAATACATCGCTGCCTGGTTCACAAAATCCAGGACGCCTACCCACTGCGCCCCGTCTTTGAGCACGCACGACATCGGCAACGGCGTGAGGTCCAAATCGCGATGGCAGGCCGCCAACAACTCCTCCGTCGAGCCGGATTCCTTCTCCAGTTCGTTGACGAAGATGAGGCACGGAAGACCGAGCGCCTTCACCTGCGACCACAGCCGGACGAGCTCGCTTCGGATGCCGCCCGCCGGACTGAGCACGACGATCACAGCATCCGCCGCCTGCAAGGCCGTGATCGCTTCGCCGAGCAGACTGAGCGCGCCGGGCGTATCGAGCAGATTGATGGTGGTGTGATTCCAGGAACAGCGGAGAAGACTGGTGCTGACGGAACAGCGGTGGTGAATTTCTTCCGGCTCAAAATCCGAGACGGTCGTGCCTTGCGTCACCGAACCGAGAGTCGGTATGCCGCCGGTGGTCAAGAGGATCGCTTCGGCCAATGACGTTTTGCCCGCCCCTCGATTGGCGATGACAGCCACATTTCTGAGAGACCTCGCACCCGGCTCGTTCATAGGACCCTCCTTGGTCGTTGCGAAAGGCATCTGTGCCCTCGCAAATCCTGATAATTACATGATGGCTTGCTCCCCCGTGTCATGCATGATGCGTTAACCAGCCCTCGTCGGCAAAACTGACGTAACGCCCATCGCCCACAACAAGATGATCCAGCACTCGAATGCCCAGCACGTCCCCCGCCGAGACCAACCGTGCGGTCAGGACGTGATCTTCTTGGCT
>DASTFK010000357.1:0-2798 GCA_035719945.1 Nitrospira sp. | reverse complement strand
GGCGGCGTGGCCCAGGATGCCCAGCACCAATACCGTGCCCGTCACAACCGCAAGGGTCACAGGCTTCCATATTTTCCCCTTGTTCATCTCGGGTCCTCCTTTCGTCATGAGATCATGCCATTTGAAAGGTAAGATACTGCGCCCATCGCAATGAATCCAATTGATAATGTATGCTATGTCAATAAAAATATCTTATCGGAGGCCCATGACCCTGACCGAACTGCAATACATTGTCACCTTGGCCCAGGACCGGCACTTCAAACGTGCGGCCGATCGTGTGTTTGTCACGCAGCCGGCGCTGAGCCTGGCCGTCAAGAAATTGGAACAGGAGTTGGGGGTGGCGATCTTCGAACGGAGAAGCCCTCACGTCACCCTAACGCCGCTCGGAGAGCAGATTGTGCAGCAGGCACAGCATGTACTGGAAGGCGCTGCACAGATCAAGTCGATCGCGTCACAGGGCGAGAATCAACTGCGGGGCTTGCTGCGGCTAGGCGTCATTGCGACGGTCGGACCCTACCTGTTGCCCTCACTTATTCCGCTTCTCCACAAACGCGCGCCGGAAATGCCGCTGGAAATCGAAGAGAACCTCACCGCACCACTCAGCGTCATGCTGAAAAATGGCCAGTTGGATGCCGTGATTCTGGCCTTGCCATTCGAAGAGCCAGGCATGGTCACCAAGGCACTCTACCGCGAGCCGTTCCGAGTCGTTGTCCCGGTCACTCATGCCTGGGCGAAGCGGAGGGGACTGCTTGAGGCGGGTCAACTCAAAGGCGAAAAGGTCCTCCTTCCAGCCGCCGGACATTGCTTCCGCCGGCAGGTTCTTGAAGCCTGCCCAGAAGTGAGCCGGGCCGAACGTGAAGGCATTCAGGGCCATTCGCTGGAAACGATCCGCCAAATGGTGGCGAGCGGTCTCGGGATCACGGTCTTGCCCTGCAGTGCTCTGACGCCGAAACATCAAAACAAGCGGCTGGTGTCGCTCAGATTTGCCGAACCGGTCCCCGAGCGGACGATCGGCCTGGCGTGGCGCAAAGGATTCTCACGGCCGCTTGCCCTTCAGGCGTTGGTCGAAGCGGTGTACAAGGTCAGGATTACCGACATCGAAATGTGTGAGCTTCGCACCTGAGAGGCACGGCCGGACTTAGCCGAGAGTCTCCGCCCACGACGCCGCTGTGCGCGCCAGTTCAGCAACGACATCGGCGTCGGTCTTCCCAAACCGCTTCAGCATATGGAAGGAGTGGTCCCCGCCCTCGACCACATGCAAGGTGGAAAGAGGCACGAGGGTGTCGCAGAGGGGACGCAGGAGTGCGAGATCGGCCAGGGCATCACGCGTGCCTTGAACAAAGAGCATCGGAATCCGCACTCGAGCCAAATGCTCGGCGCGCTGCGTGCCGGGACGACCCGCCGGATGCAGAGGAAACCCAAAAAACACGAGCCCGCGCACGGAAGCGATCCCCGGACCCGGGGCAGATCGTTCATCGGCAACCGTCAGTGAGGTCATGCGCCCGCCGAGCGATTTGCCTCCCGCCAAGAGCGGCAAGCCGGGGGCCGTTTCCGAGGCCGCCGCAACGGCCGCTCGCACTGTCGCAGTGAGCACCGCCGGAGGATCGGGTCTTTTTCGTCGGTGCTGCATATAGGGAAAGTGATACCGTAGCGTCGCCACGCTGCAGCCGGCAAGTTGGCCGGCGAGATGTTCCATGAAGGGGTGATGCATCCCCGCCCCTGCACCGTGCGCAAACACCAACAGCCAGTTGGCATCGTCCGGACGAAGCAGCAACGCCTCGACATCGCCCGCCGAGTCCGACACCCGCACAGTCAATGACGTCGTCGTGTGTGTGAACATCACCGGCCTTGAGGACCATCAACGAAGTCCTGGGCGGGATCAGGAACCATCATCTCAGCGGAGGTGCTGGGTGGACGCATCGAGATGCGTCAGCGGTTGGCCCTTCCGTCCGATTGCGATCGCCTCGAGTGCGCTCCCATAAGGGGTTGTCGTCCCATATCCCCTGACTTCCACGTCCATATTCTGCTGCAAGGACGAGTGAAAGTGCTCGCCCACATCAGGAGGCAAGCGCACCTGCGTGCCGTCGGACAGGAGCGCACCATTGACGACGTCTTTCAAATGGTCATAGAGCAACACTTGGATGGTTCCTGCAGCGTTCATCTCGGTGACCGTGGGTCGTTCTTCCCTTGGCGGCATGGGAAGATCCAGCCGATAGGGCACAGTGTATGACCTACCATCAGTCAGGTTAATGATCACGTCGGGTTTCACGAGTGGTGAATCAGACGCACGGCGTCCATGCACACGTATGTGATCGCCGGGCTGGACTGCCTTCGTAAGGTCTTGCGCTGCACGGAGGGTGACGTGCATTTGGGATCCATCGCGCAGCAGTAACCCATTGACGTCCCCGCGAGGGTTCAACAGATAACGATCAACGACTCCGTCGGCCACCGGAGGCTTCCCCATGGAGGGAGGATCGAGCACCGGAACAGAAAGACTGTGATCAGACGCTCGGTCCTGTGCCGGCGACATGGGAGAACATACAAGACCTGCGATGAGAAAGCCGGCACAAAAGGCGTGAAGTGGTCTAGCTCGCATCGGTCACCAGTCGGCCATGCATACGGATCTGTGGCAATTTGTATTTTGAAAGAAATCCTCAGCGGACATCAAGGTAGAAAACGCCAGATTTTGTGGGAATAACACCGACGCCGTTGTACTTAGCTACGGGAACGAGGTCGGCTGACGGCGGCTCGGATCAGTCGTGCGCCAGGCGATTGTCGCTGCGCTTACGAGCAGGAGC
>DASTFK010000356.1:0-2592 GCA_035719945.1 Nitrospira sp. | reverse complement strand
CACCAGGCGGCGGATCACAGGAGCCATCTCAATACTTCTCAACCCCCTTGCTTCCCCCGGCATGACAACGAAGACAATCTGCAAACCGGCCTGGTCCATGGATGCCTTTCGCTTTATCGCGAAGCTTCCTTACAAGGTCATTGTCGAGTGGTTGCGGGATGAGACCACCGCTCTTTCCAATACCATGACAATCTGTGCACGAAGTCGCTCCCGTTGCTCGGAAGATGAGATCACTATGGGGATTGGGTGTCTGAATTTCTGTGTCCCGGGTCCCGATAGGTCTTCCCGGTTCTGAGTGAGCGATCCCACCATGGCGGGGAGAAACCAGGTTGAGCGCGACTACTCCTACGAGATGCAGTACACAAAGTATTACTCGTCGGTTGATAGCCGTCATAGCTTATCTCTCGCTCTTGTCCGCTAGCCCGACATGTCCACGCAGCACAGTATAGTTGAACGCCCGCCGGCCCCGCTGAGGCATAAAATCGGTGCTTCACCGCTTCAGCCGTCAGCACGTACCCAATCAGGATGATTGCCAAAAACAGCAGGAAAAGAGGAGGCACTGGAGTAAGGCCCAAGTGCGCCGCGATCGGTGTATAAGGAATCAGCAACGTTATCGCGATGACTGCGGCAGTGGCCAATACCAACACGCGCCCGGGTCGACTCGCTAAGAACGGACGCCTCGTTCGAATGACCAGCACAATGGCAGACGCGGAAATGACCGACTCGATGAACCAGCCTGTCCGAAATTGTTCGGTTGATGCGTGCAAAATCCATAGCAACACAGCGAATGTGAGGTAATCAAAGACAGAACTGATAAAGCCAAACGTCAACATGAACTTCCGGATGAATGCGACATCCCACCGCCGCGGTTGCTCGATAAGCTCATGATCCACGCGGTCGGTCGCAATCGTCATTTCCGGAATGTCCGTAAGCAGGTTCGTGAGTAAAATCTGCTTCGGCAGGAGCGGAAGAAACGGGAGGAACAGTGATGCGCCAGCCATGCTGAACATGTTTCCGAAGTTCGCACTCGTCGCCATGAACACGTACTTCAAGGTGTTGGCAAATGTGACGCGTCCTTCCCGGACTCCCTGAACGAGCACAGCCAGGTCTTTGTCGAGCAATACAATATCTGCCGCATCCTTGGCCACGTCGACAGCACTGTCGACCGAGATGCCGACGTCTGCTGCATGCAAAGCCGGGGCGTCGTTGATTCCGTCACCGATAAATCCGACGACATTCCCGGATTTTCTTAACGCAAGGACAATCCGGTCCTTTTGGTTGGGTTCGACTTCGGCGAATACATCGATCTCGTTGACGCGTTGGCGAAGGGCCTCATCCGTCATGCCTCGCAGATCCTGCCCGGTCACCATCAGCGGATGATTCAATCCCACTTCTCGGCTGACATGGTGTGCGACAAGGTGATGATCTCCGGTTACGATCTTGAGCGAGACGCCGAGCCGTTTCAGTCCGGCGATCGTGTCCGCGATGCCGGGCTTCGGTCGATCGCCGAATGCGAGAAGCCCGAGGAACGTCATGCCGCCCTCATGGCTTGTATCGATATGTGAGAGTTGGGCCATATCCCGGCTGGCAACGCCGAGGACGCGGAATCCCTGCCCGCTCAGTTCATGGAATCGGGCTCGAATGCTGCCTTCCACTTCCTGAAGCCCGACGGTGGTTCCATCCGCTCGTTCGGCCAGCATACATATCGCCAGGATCTGTTCCACAGCTCCTTTGGTGATCAGAAGATGAGTCTGAGGGGTCGCCACGAGAATGGAGAGTCGCTTTCGAAGGAAATCGTACGGCACTTCATCAAGTTTTTGATAGCCGGCTCGATCGAACAACCGGTGCGACCGGATCGCCTCATCGAGCGGATTCAAGAATCCGGTTTCGAACGTCGCATTCAGGTAGGCGTAGAAGAGAACGCGGTCGCTGGTCACCCCGTCGAGATTCCATGCACCGTGCAGGTGCAGGGCCCCTTCGGTGAGCGTGCCGGTCTTATCGGAACAGAGAACGTTCATGCTGCCAAAATTTTCGATGGAGGCAAGCCGTTTGACGATCACGCGCCGTTGGGCCATACGTTTCGCCCCGTGCGATAAATTTACGCTGATGATAGCCGGCAGCAGTTGAGGCGTGAGTCCGACTGCCAGAGCCAGGGAAAAGAGGAAGGAGTCGATGACGGGACGCTGGAGATAGACGTTGAAGGCGAAGATGGCGAGGATGAGAAGGAGCGTGACCTCGAGCAGCAGGTACCCGAAGCGGCGGACGCCTCGTTCGAATTCCGTCTCCGTCGGTCGCAGTTTTAAACGATGCGCGATACGCCCGAACTCGGTGTCTTTTCCCACGTGCACGATGAGAGCTTTGGCGCTGCCGCTCACCACATGGGTGCCCAAGAAGAGACTGTTGGGCCGCTTCGAAAGGGGAGCGGTCGTCGCGACAACCGAGGGAGATTTTTCGACAGGATAGGTTTCACCTGTCAGGGTCGCTTCGTCGACAAAGAGGTCCTTACTTTCGCACACGACGCCGTCTCCAGGAACGCTAGACCCGGCGGAGAGCGTCACGATGTCGCCGGATACGATCACTTCGCTCGGTATT
>DASTFK010000355.1:0-2762 GCA_035719945.1 Nitrospira sp. | reverse complement strand
TGGACGATGTTGCCGCTCACGGGCGTGTATAACGTGGAGGTGGTCTTCGTCGATTCGATTTCACCGATTTGCTGTCCGGCCTTGACGGTGGTGCCAACCTTCGGCAACTCGATGAACACGATGTCGCCCAGCGCGTCCTGTGCGAAGTCGCTGATGCCCACCGTGGCCTGATTGCCCTTCAGTCGTACCCATTCATGCTCTTTGTGATACCGCAGATCGGCTGGAATCATGTCGGATGTTCCTTCGCTCATCGCCCGTCGTAAATCTCCATGCCGGGGAAGAAAAAGCCGATTTCGAATTGTGCCGTTTCAGGCGAATCCGATCCATGTACCGCGTTGAACTCGATGTTCGTCCCGTGCGCCGCGCGGATGGTGCCCTGTTCCGCCTTCGCAGGATCGGTGGCCCCCATGATCTCCCGGTTTTTCTTGATGGCATTGTCGCCTTGCAAGACCAGAACGACCGACGGCCCCGACGACATGAAGGTGCACAGGCTGTCGAAGAAGGGTCGCGACTTATGCACGGCATAGAAACCTTCAGCCACCGGTTTGGCCATATGCAGCAGCTTCATCGCCACCGGCTTCAATGCGGCCTTCTCATAGCGGTTGATGATGTCGCCGATGGCCTGTTTTCGGACGGCATCCGGTTTGATGATCGCGAGCGTTCGTTCACTCATTGCTTGAACTCTACCTCAAATCTCAAGAAAGACCGTGCGAAAAATATCGTCGCATTATAGGGATGGACATCCGGACTTTCAAGGGAGCAGAGGACTTAGGAGGCAAACCGCCGAGCGAGTTCCTGCGGCGTGAACACACCGCGCTCTGTGATGATGCCGGAGACCAGTTCCGCGGGTGTGACGTCGAAGGCCGGATTATAGACGCTCACTCCTGTCGGGGCGACAGGATGGCTGCCATGAATCGTCGTCACCTCCTGCGCATTGCGCTGTTCGATCGGAATGTCCGCTCCTGATTTCGTCTGAAGATCAATCGTCGAATATGGGGCGGCGACGTAGAACGGGATGCCGTGCGCCTTGGCGAGCACGGCCACTGAATACGTCCCGATCTTGTTCGCGACGTCGCCATTGGCGGCGATGCGGTCGGCGCCCACGATGCAGAGATGGATCTTGCCCTGGCGCATCAAGGACCCCGCCATGCTGTCGGTAATCAACGTCACCGGGATCTTGTCCTGCATGAGCTCCCACGCCGTCAGCCGGGCCCCCTGCAATACCGGCCGAGTTTCGTCGGCAATCACTTGGATCTGCTTGCCCTGCTCCCATGCGGCACGGATGACCCCGAGTGCCGTGCCGTATCCCGCCGTCGCCAGCGCCCCCGCATTACAGTGCGTCAGAATCGTCTGGCCTCCTTGAATGAGTTCCGCTCCGTGGCGGCCCATCGCTTTGCACAGGGCGATGTCCTCCTCCAGGATGGCCTGCGACTCTTTCAACAACGCGGCTTTGATGGCAGCGACCGGCTCGCCTCGTAACGCCGAAAGTTTCTGCTTCATCCGCTCGATGGCCCAGAAGAGATTGACCGCCGTCGGTCTCGTGGCAGCCAGGCGCTCACAGATTCCCAGCAGCTGCCTGGCGAACGTCTCGTACTCCGCCGCAGAGATCGCCTGCGCGCCGAGGGCGACTCCCATCGCCGCGGTCACTCCGATTGCCGGCGCCCCGCGCACTTTCAACTCGCGGATGGCGACAGCCACCGACTCCACATCCCGGCAATCGAGAAACGTCACCGTCTCCGGGAGGCGGCTCTGATCGAGCAGACGCACCGCGCCTTCATGCCATTGAACGGTCGGAACCATGGTCGACACTTGTAGCGGGATTTATGTGGCCAGTGCAAGAGGAAGGCGCGGACGTGCCTGAGGGATCGACGATCAGGAAAGACGTTAGCGGCTGTTGACTTTTTTGACTGCAGGAACGAGGGTCAGTGGCTTCTGGTCCGGTGTCTGCTGATCGATTTTTGCCAGTTCCCGCTCTAACATGGCCCGGATAAACCCGCTGGTCGTATAGCCCTGTTGCTTCAGGCCGTCCAGGCGAGTCTTCAAATCCATCGGCAGTTGGATCACGATACGTACAAGCTTAGCCATGACAGACTCCTCGGGGAAACTGATCCAGCCGGCTGTGATTGCACACGCTATGCCTTGCTAGCATGGAATTGGCGCTGAATAGAATTGAGGACTTAGCCGGAGCACGTTGTGCCTCCGTAAGTCTTTTGCCTATTTTCGGCTGCACTTGCCCTCAATTGTACAACGGCGGTTTCCGCTCTATTCACGCCAGCGGTCGATCAATCGCTCCCAATTGAGCCGCTCGCAGGCCCACAGGCAACGCGGGAACGGCACGCGCTGCGCCTGTTGCTCGCGAGTGTGGTGCAGCTGAAGACCCGGCGCCGAGCACCGTCCTGTGACCCAAATTCCGCCGTCTCGATCCGTTCGAAGCGTTGAAATCCCGCGCTCAGCGTAGGCCTGCAACACGCCTGGGGTTGGGTGTCCATACGCATTATGCCGTCCAACCGAGATCACCGCATATTGGGGATTCACCCGCTCCAGCCATTCACGCTGCAGGGAGCTCCCTGCGCCGTGATGTGGAACCTTCACGAGATCCACTCGCGCCGACTCCGCTTCTCGACTCATCCTGATCAACGCATCCTGTTCGACGTCAGCGGTAAACAGTACTCTGTGAGGCCCACAAGTAAGCGCCGTGACAATGGACCGGTTGTTTAGCGCATGCCCTTCCTCTCTGCGGCCTCCTCCCTCTTGAGGAAATC
>DASTFK010000354.1:0-4275 GCA_035719945.1 Nitrospira sp. | reverse complement strand
CGCCATGTCCATTCCAACGCGCGTCGCTACGTGCTGGTATCGCTGACCTATTCGGGCCCACATTATACTGCTTGAGTGCCGTACGCATTGCGCCCAGAGGGGGGCAAGAAACGGGGACAGGCTACTTTTTCGGTTGATTGAGCGAACGCAGTCTGTCACATAGACCAAAACATCATCATGCACCTCCTCCCACTGATCCTCGCATTCCTTTTGACGATCTCCTGCTCAGGCAGGCATTCCACGCAGGCCGCACAGGAGCCGCCGGCGCATGCCGACGCGGAAGAGGAGCACGTGCATGGGCATCATGAGGCGGAAACGGTGAGCTCCATGACAGGTTCTCATGCGCATTTGGGGCCGCATTTCCGCTGGACCACGCTTCGCCCCGCGAATCAGACGGATGAGGCGACGGCGTGGGATATCCTTCGGCAGCTACGACAGGCTTTGGCTCGATATCGCGAGTATCGCGTCGCCATCGATGACGGCTATGAGCCGTTCCTGCCGAACGTGCAGCAGCCGCATTATCACTTCACGCGCAAGTGGAATGGCTTCAAGGCGGCCTTCAGCTTCGACCCGAAGCAGCCGACTTCGCTGCTATATAAGAAGACTCCCGACGGCTATGAACTGGAAGGCGCGATGTTCACGGCGCCGAAGTGGGTGAGCGAGGCGAATTTAAACGAACGGATTCCGCTGAGCATTGCGCAGTGGCACGCGCACGTGAACATCTGCCTGCCGCAGAAGAAGGACATGCAAACCGCGGATTGGAAGAAGTTCGGCCCGAAAGGATCGATCCTCACAGAAGCCGAGTGCAAGCAAGCCGGCGGGCGGTTCGTGCCGCAGCTCTTCGGCTGGATGGTGCATGTCTATCCCTTCGCCGACACGCCCGAGAAAATCTGGACGCATTAACAGTGGATGGAGCAGCCTGGTCAGTCCTTGTGCTCGCGGAAGGGTAAGCGGTTGGATATGTAACCACTGCTCCGGCGATGGGTGAAACCGCACGGCCCCGCCGCTGCTTGGCTCCGCAACTTGGTCCGTCCTGGACTTCGTCCGAACGGACCTTCGAACGGTGCGTCTCGCCATCGATGAAGATCGACCGCAGCAGCGGCGCCGTGCACCCCTCGCAAGTCGCAGGTGGTTCCACGTCCAACCGATGGAAAACAAGACAGCACGCGCGCACGTTTGGACTGATCCAGGCTGCTCCTTATGAGAAGGAACCAAGGTAGATTGAAAGGATCATTGTAGGCGGTGTTCCACCATCATAGGCATGCGGAGCGGGATCAAAAAAGGAAAGGAGTGTGCTACTCCTTCCGGGCAAACATCCGTTTGGGCACATCAAATGCGAACCGCAATTGGACCGCCCAGTATTCCTGGATGAGCGTGCCCGGTTTATCTGTCGAGAGATCCTGCTCTCGATAGACACTTATTTCATAGTTATCTTTGAACCGAAAGGCGAGACCAACAATCCAATCCAATTCAGTGGGTCTCAGCTTGTTGTTCAATTCACGGTCGGTAAAAAAATTCACGTCGCCGTAGAGCACGAACGTGTTCTTGTACAAATCGAAGTCAGCATGAGCCACATACCGAAACAGCGCCCTTCCGGTATTGTCCGGTCGAGCGAAATAGCTGCTGTTATGAAACAACCAGCCGAATCCCGCATACGCATTCAAATTTTGGTGAGGGAAGTACTTGCGCCACCAGGAGAAATCCTCGGCGGCGTGTAGGTTACCGGTCCCTAGTACGTCGGCATACGCTTGTTTGAGGCCGCTCTTGTCGATGGGCGCATCGCGTTCAAACTGAATGCGCCACCCCCACCGATCAATCAGCCCCGTCAACGCATAGGTCATATCCCACTCGCTGAGTATGATCCACCCGTTCGTGCGATCAGAAAAGAAGTTTTGATCTGTGTAGAACGTGAGGTACTGCTTGTAGAGGTCGACCTCAAGGTGGGCCATATAGCGCATCCCGACGAGGCCGGTGTTGTCCGGACGAGCGGCAAACGTTGGATTCGATACAAAAGGCGCAGCGAGGAGGTAGCCACCGAATAAGGTTTCCTCGGCGTCGCGCGCCTCCTCGCCTTGTTTCTCCATCGAGGGCAGCGGGCGCCCGTATTTTTCTAACCCATAGGCAGATGACAGCCCAGCACACCAGGAAAGAACTACGAAGCAGAGGATTCTGCCAAGGCCGGATCGATGTGATGAAACAGTCGCGAGCATCATGGCTGCGTCCTTGAGCCCATCCGCATGGACTGGGCCGGTGGCAGCCATCATGTTATCTGTTCACACCATGAAGGGGACAGCTGCCGAAGACACACAGCAAGGCGGAGAACCAATTCCGTTTAAGCGGCTACCGTCGGGGTCCATTCCATTCATCCGTAAATTAATAAGAATTTTAGTGATCACGATGCCGTGTACCGGATTTGTTACAGGTTGTCAATCAGGAAGTTCTGATTGCATGGGTGAATAATAATCAAAATAATTCATGCCCGCTCATTGCAGGCAACGCACAAAGATGTCCTCGCAGTGATCGTATTCAGTTCCCTCGGGCACGGGCCGAAATTCCACCCCCGTGATCTCGTCCTTTTCGAGAAGAAGACTGGCCCAACATCCATGGTGTTCCTGAGCAATGCTGCCCTTTAGGAATGGGCGGGACTCCTCGAACATGGGCGCCTCCTTGTAATAACGGAAGACGATACCTTGCCCGTAGGGCACTTCTCGCAGGGGCGTGCCAGCGCATTGAAGAAGCTCTGCTCGAGTTTTTCCGACAAGGCGTTTTGCTGTTGGATTATCGGCTTTCATCTCCGGCGCACCTGACGCGCATCCACTCAAGAGAACAATGAGGACAGCAGCTGCGTAGCGAACGAACATCGAGCCTTGGCTCCTTGCTGATAAAAGCGCTAGGGTAAGCTAATTTCAGTAGAGACTCAAACCACAAGTTCCTGGATCACTTCGCTGCAGCCACTTGGGCTAGTAATCCCAGCGTGAACCGCGGCAGTGTGGCGGCAAAGTTGTCATTCATCTGGGCATTTCGCAGATTTCCCTAGGAACATGTGAAAGAAAAGCCGCAAACGACCGGTCAATGTTTGCGGTGGGGGGAAGAACTTTGCTATAGTCCGCGCCGGAGAAACAGGCGATGGGATTGGAGCCCAACTACATTGTGGTGGATGGCCAGACGTTCAGCAAGACCAAACTCGCCCTCGACAATCACGTCTACAAGAATTGCCACATCGACGACTGCGATCTCTATTATAGCGGCGGACAGTACGAGCTGCTCGATACCCACATCACCAATTCACGGCTGATCCTTAACCATCCCGCCAAGGGCATCTATAACGCGCTGCAGATCTTCCGGATGAAGTCGCCAGGCTCCAGAATTATCTTCGAATAATCTCAGATCTCAAATTTCATATCTCATACGGGAGAGTCGAATCCGAGCCCCGGATTTGAGATTTGAAATCTGAGATTTGAAATTTTACCTTCCGGCGGCGAGCGCCCAGACTTCGGCCGCTGCCCTGAGACCGCTTTCCACCGCTCCATTCATATAGCCCTGCCACTTGATGCTGGTGTGCTCGCCCGCGAACAGCAGGCGGCCATGCGGACGGGCCAGCCAGGGCCGCCAGGCCGGATCGAACGACGGGTCAAAATAGGCGTAGCCGCCTTGGGCCCACGAATCGTGCTCCCACGTGAGGTGGTGGCTGTGGAGGAGCGCGGCATCGTCCGGCTTCAGCCAGTCGAGGGCGTGCACCAAGCCCTGCACGCCTTCCTGCGCCAGAATCTTTTGAGTATCTTCGCTCGCCTGGCCGCCTGCCATGAGCGTCAGAATGCCCGCCGGGCCGCGCTGTTCCTCATTGGCGTCCCAGATGGCGCCGGTCGGCGCATCGCTGCCGTACGCAGGCGAGCGGCCTCTGCGCTTCCAGAAGCGCCGGTCGAACTGCAAGAGACTCTTCGTGACCCGTCCGTACTTCAACCGTTCAAATACTTTCGTCTGCTCGGCCGGCAGGTCCGGGGTGATCTCGATGGTGCGCAGCGTGGTCACCGGCACCGCGAGGATCGCATAGTCCGCGTTTATCTGCGTCCGATCGCCGCCGGCCCGCTCGACCGTGACACTCACCGACGTCTGGTCGTCGTGGACCGCGCGCGCTGTCGTATTGAGATGCACCGCCTCGCCCAGTCCCACGGCCATGGCCTTCGGCAGCCGGTCGTTGCCGCCTTCGATGCGTCCTTCCGGTTCTGCTCCAGGCTCCTCGGAGGCGAGTTGTTCGATCAGCACCAGCAGGGAGAG
>DASTFK010000353.1:0-19314 GCA_035719945.1 Nitrospira sp. | reverse complement strand
CGCCATGTCCGGATACATGTAATCCTGCTCCTTCGTCACATCGCCGACGATGATCGGCCGGCGCTCCTGCACCGCGCGTCCGCTCACGCTCTGACCAATTTTCAGGTTTGGCTTTCGCCGGTAGTGTTCACTCAGACTCTGGGTGGCCTCGATGCGCAGATCTCCGGTCGTCTCGTCCAGCAGCATGATCGAGCAGATTTTGGAATTCATCATTTGAGCCGTCATCGTAACCAGGAGCTGCAGCACGTCTTCGATCAAGCGGCTGGAGGCCACCGTTTCCGACACCTGTGACAGGGTTTCGACCTGCAAGGCCTTGCGCCGCATCTGCTCGTACAGCCGCGCGTTCTCGATCGCCCCTCCCACTTGATTGGCGATGGTCGAGAGCAAGGCCAACTCGTCCGGCCGGTACCGCTTGGGACGTTTGTGCTGCACATTGATCACGCCAACCACTTCCTTCTTGGCCATGATCGGCACCGACACGAAGGCCTGATGCCGGTCCTCTGGGAGATTGTGGAAGAATTTGAACCTGGGGTCGTCGCTGGCATTGCTGGGGATGACGACGCGCGTGCGCTCTTGGGCCACCCACCCGGTGATGCCCTCGCCCATGCCGATCGTAATCCGTCCGATCAGCTTGGGGTGCGGGTTTTTGGAGGCGCGGAGGATCAGTTCGTCTTGGCCGTCGGACAACAAGTACAGCAGACAGGCGTCGGCTTTCGTCACTTCGACGACGATCTCCACGATGTGTTTGAGTACGGCTTCCAGATCGAGGGTATTGCTGATCGAATCCGTGATTCGATGTAGCACATCGACCTCACGGGTCTTCTCCTTCAGCGCCTGGTCCAGTTGCGCGAGCGACGGGGGACGTTTGATCGCCATCGTGCTAAGTCTTTCGCATGGCCGGCTTGCGCCGTTGTGAAGGAGACTCGAGCGTGCGAAACCACGCGGCGCATGCCTCCTGTGCCAACGGACGGATCACGACATCGCCGATACGCACGGGCCATACCCCGACGACGTTGCCGCCCACGACCTTCTTATCGTGTTGCATGGCGCCCCATAGGGCGCCAAACGACGTCCTGGGCGGCAGCCGGTCAGGCAGCCCCGCTGCCTGCACGAGCCGCCGAATTCTCGTGGCAACGTCCTTCCCGCAGAATCCCAGATGGACGGCCAGGTCCGCTTCCGCGACCAAGCCGATGCCGACCGCCTCTCCGTGAATCAGGCGGCGATAGCCTCCCAGCGATTCCAAGGCATGTCCGATCGTATGGCCATAGTTCAAAATCCGTCGACGGTCCGATTCCCTCTCGTCCGCCTCCACTACCTCCGCCTTGATTTCGCAGGACCGGGCAACAGCCCGCATGACCGCCTGCGCGTCCAATTTCAGCAGGTCTGGCATGGAGGCTTCTAAAAACGAAAACAAGGCTTCATCGGCAATGATGCCGTACTTGATCACCTCCGCAAGACCTGCGATCCACTCGCGGCGCGGCAGGGTGTGGAGCATGAACGGATCGATGATTACCGCTTTGGGCTGGTGGAACGCGCCGATGAGATTTTTCCCCAGACGATGATCGACGCCTGTTTTCCCTCCGACGCTGGAATCTACCTGCGCCACCAGCGTCGTAGGGACCTGCACATACGGGATGCCTCGCTGATAGATCGAGGCGGCGAACCCCGCGAGGTCGCCGATGACGCCGCCGCCCAGCGCCAGGACCACCGAACGGCGCTCGAACCGATGTGTGGCCAGGACATCGAGGATCCGCGCGACGGTCGCGAGGGTCTTCGTGCGCTCACCGGGAGGCAAGACAATGGGCACCGGATCAAGTCCGGCCTGCTTCAGCGACTCGACGGTGGGCTTGAGATAGTGCCGCGCCACATGACGGTCGGTGATGATGCCGACTTTGGCAGTGTTGATGAGTTGCTTGAGGCGCTCGCCGAGCGTTCGGCTCGAGCCTGGCTCGAGAACAATCTCATAGCTCCGCTCTCCGAGGGAAACGGGTATGCGTTGGCCGGTCACCGGTGTCATGGCTATTGGAAGGGTCCGTTCCAGAGCAGTTTGGGGCAAGTCCTGCCGATGGTAGCACAACCCAATGAAAAGATAATAGCTTTCAGTCGACCGGCGGCGAGGTATCGTTCAGAAGGAACGGGTCAGAGGTGACTAGGTGAGCGCTGACGGGGACGATCAACGGCCGCAGTCCCCTAAGAAAGGGGACTGCGGCATTCCTCTAGGCTTTGACGATGGAGGGAGTCAGGAAGATCAGCAGTTCCTGCTTCGAGACGCTTTCAGACTTGTTCTTGAACAACCACCCGAGGACGGGAATCCGCGAGAGATACGGCACGCCCTGCACGTTGTTGTTCTGTGTATCGATGAAGACTCCGCCGATCACCATGGTTTCGCCGTCCCGCACGATGACCTGCGTATTCGCTTCACGGCGATCGATGCTCGGACCGGCCGGATTGCTTCTCGCACCGACGGCATTGCGGGTCGCGCGCACTCGCATCATGATCTGCTTGCCGATTTCCTTCGGATCACGCGAGGTGATTTGCGGCGTGACGTTCAACTCCAGATTGGCATCGACGAAGGTCGTCTGCGTGCCCTGGAGCGAGGTGGTCTGGAAGGGAATCGATTCACCCTGTGAGATTTTCGCTTCCCGCTTATCCAAGGTGGTGATCTTGGGTGCCGCGATGACCTTCGCCAAGCCCAGTAACTCGCCGGCCGAGAGCCGCAAATCCAGCCCGAACCCGGGCGCGAGTTTGCCGAACGTGTATCCGATACCAGGCACAGACGGAAGACCGGCCACCTGGGCAGGCAGATTGACGAGAAAATCACGCGGAATTACCGTAGAGCCGGTGCCGGCGGCAGGGGCGAAGGCACCGGTCAGATTTCCCACCGACGAAAACGTATTGGTGCCTATATCGGTATTCACGACACCCCATTGCACACCCAACCCGCGCGCATACACCGTATCAGCCTGCACGATGCGCGCTTCGATCTGCACTTGCGGCACCTCGAGATCCAGACCTTCGATCAGCTGTTTGAGCACCGCCATTTTGGTTTCGGTGTCCCTCACCACCAAGGCATTGGTGCCCTGGCTGATCTGCATGAGTCCGCGCGGGCTCAAATTCTGACGCAGGGAGGTCATCAACTCGGTGGCTTGGAGGTTGCGGATATAGAAGACGCGATCGACCAGATCTTCAGCCTTGACCTTGGCGTCCTTGGCCCGCGCCTCTTCGTCTTCTTGCTTGGCGATGTTGGCCAGGGTATCGATCCAGAGAATGTTCCCCTGCTTGATCTTGCCCAGGCCGTTCATCTTTAAAATCATATCCAGCGCTTGATCCCACGGCACGCTCATGAGCTTCATGGTGACTTTGCTTTTCACGCCGTCGCCGATCACGATGTTGAAGCCGCTGACTTCTGCGATGAGCCGCAGGACGTTGCTGATATCGGCTTGCTGAAAGTCCAAGGAAATGCGACGGCCGTTATAGCGGGTTTCGCCGACCACGAGATCCTCTTTCGGAGTATGCTTCTCGACCGCTTCCGGCTCGGTCATCATTTGAATGGGACGGACGCGAAAGGCCGGCACCGCTCTGTGTACGACCGCCCGTGCCTTGCCCCCCTCCTGCACCCTCTCGATTCGAGCCGGGGGAAGATCGGCCTCTGCCATCGCCGCCACCTGGCTGTCCAACGTACTATCGCTCGCATGCGCATCCTTCACGGTCACGAGCAGCTGGGCGCCGCGAGGCTCGACGACGTAATCGGCCTGTCGTCCCAAATCGAAAACCAGCCGAACCTTGTCGGCATGGTCGCCGACGCGAATCTGTTTGAGGAGCCGATGGCCGACGTGGACCGTTGGCCGGCGAAGGGCCGAGGACGCATGCGGGATATCGATCACCAGGCGGCGTTCGTCGACCCTGACGGCCTCATGCGACAGCACGCCCTCGCCGTTGATGGCCACGCTGAGGCGCTCGGCCTCCTTGCGCACCTCGATCGCGGTGACCATGAGCGGCATCGCCGGAACGTCGGCAGATGCCAGACCGGCCTGCGTCATTGCCACATCGGCGTCCCTCTCCAAGGTCGCTGCCGTGGAAGGGACCGCGAGAGGGAGGCTGACGGCCGCTAAGGCGGAAAGAATCCTGAACGTGGTGGTGGCATGTCGTATGTGTGTCATTCTAGGCCCTCTTTCGGATGGAGGAGCTTGACGTACTCTCGCTCCTGTTTTCTGCCGTAGACGTCTGTGAATCGCTCCTGCACGATAATGCCTTTTTCGGTCACGGCGCTCACCACGCCGGCGTTGGGACCGACCCGAGTGCCTTTGCGGATGGTATACCCGTTTCCATCAGGGGTCTGAACCATCGCAGTGTAGCCGTAGGCTCCCCAAATAATGGCAATCAGATTCATATCGGTCAGCCCGACTCGTTGTAAGGGAGGAAGCGTCGGATCAGCTTGGCCGGGGGCCAGCTGACTCAGCACCGGTGCAAACGGGTCGCGTCGCCCGGCCGGATCATATCCGCCAACGGGCGGCGGAGGAGCGCCAGGCATGGCATCCATGGACCCGGGCATAGGAGCGGGCGCCGGCGCGAAGGAGGCCGGAGGCAGCTCTTTGGGAAGATCGGCGGGCGAGGGTACTCTCACCGAGTCTGGCCGCAGAGGGGCCACTTGTCGCAAGTGGGACGGGAGTCCCGGCTCGCTGGCAACAGGTCCGGCGAGTCCAGCAACCATCACGCATCCGCACAGCGCCGCAAACATGTGTCTGTGACTAATCTGATTCACAAGCATCCGTCCTTTGGCTGAAACTCCTGCATCCTGAGCTCGCGGCCACTCTACTTGGGCGCCGCCGCAGGCGCCGCCGCAGCGACTTTCACATCTTGAGGAGCGGCATAGGCCACGAGATCGAAGATCGTCTGAGTGACGATGCGACCCTTGTCGATTTTGGGCGTCCCCATTTTCAGATTCGACACGGTGACGATCCGGGGCAAGCTGTTGATGCGATCGAAAAACAACGCCGCGGTGTGGTATCCGCCGGTGACTTCCACGTTGACAGGCAGCCGCACGAACAACTTGGACGCGTCCTCGGTCTTGGTGCCGGGCTTCCAGAGCTTGATGTCCAACCCAAGCCGTATGCCGAGATCGGACACCTGCTTGAGCAACATCACCGCTTCTTCCTCGGGAGGCAATCGCTCCTTTTTCTTCGCCAGTTCAATTTCCCACTGTTTGTTGGCGGCAATCAGTTCATCGAGGTGCTTGACCTTGATGGTCAAGGTTTGGATTTCGGTGTCCAGCTTGCCGGTCTCGCCTTGAAGATTGGCAATTTCCATCGATTTCGGCTCGACGACATAGTAATAGAACATGACGATGATGCCGGCCAGAATGAGCACCACAAAGGCGATCTTCTGCATGAGCGGAATCGTGCGAATGGCTTCGAGATTCATCGCCGGCAGCTTCATGCTCGCTATCCTTTCATGCGGAACGCTAGCTTGAACTGGAACAGGCTGAGCTGGCTCTCGACCGCAGCCCGGCTTTCCTGGAGATTGATGTCGGTGAAATAGTCAGTACGGCGCAGATTGTTCACGAACTCGACCACATCGTCGTTGGTCAGGGCGCGGCCCTCTAAGTCAATGCTCTGTCCTGTCACGGCCACCCTTACGAGCCAGACCTTCAGCGGTTCAAGGCTTTGACTCACATGATCCATGACCTTCACGGGACCCACACGCGACTTCTCCAGCTGATCGATGATGCGATTTTTGTCTTCCAGTAGTTTCTTTCGCGCCTCGAAATCGGAGACTTGCTTCACCTGCTCCTTCAACTGGGCGACCTGCTTCTCTTTATCGGCTTTCTCCGTCTGGCGAGTCGCAATCTCATCGTCAAGCGAGACCGAGTACCACCAGCAACCACTCAACGTGATGGCCAGCAGGCCGACGCCAAGGAGCACCTGCGCCCGCACGTCGTACTGTGGCTTGGGCGCACGTCCCTTCGGGCCTGTCGACAATAGATTGATGCGAATCATCGATCGCCTACCGATCTAAGCGCCAATCCGACGCCCACCGACGCCATCGGAGCCAAGTCCGCCAGCGCCGCTTGGTCAAAATCACTTCCCGACGTATCGACTTCTGCAAACGGGTTAGCAACCTCTACCACTGCATGCATCCGGTCCCGCAGTTGTTTTACGAGGCCAGCGATTTGCGCCCCGCCACCGCACAGCAACACTTGTTGGACCTCCCCTTCGGTCACCGTCGACTTGAAGTAATCAATGGTCCTGGCGATTTCAGAAGCCACCTCGGCATTGACGCTTTCGATCACGCTCTGCGCAGCGGCGGCTTGATTGCTGCCGGAAGCTTTCCCGCCTTTTTTGAGCGCTTCCGCATCCTCGTACGACAGTCCCAACTCACGCTGGATAGATTCCGTGTAGCGGTTGCCGCCGATGGGGATATCGCGGGTAAACAGCGACGTGCCCTTCGACACAATGTTGATGTTCATCACGCTGGCCCCAACATTGACGAGGGCCGTCGTTTCATCCTGCGACATCGGATAATTGATCGCATGCATGTTTTCGATCGCGAAGGCATCAACGTCCATGACCATCGGCACGAGCCCTGCGCCTTTCACGAGCTCCGTTAACTCGTTGATCTTGTCCTTTTTTGCCGCGACAAGGATGACCGACATTTCGCCCTCAGAAGCCTCGCCTTCCGCCGCAGGCAACACATGAAAATCGATGTTCACTTCGTTAATATCGAAGGGAATGTACTGCTCGGCAGCCAACTTGACTTGGCCCTCCAACTCATCGTCGGGCATCGGGGGAAGGCTGATTTTCTTGATGATGACTGCGTGACCTGAAATCGATACGGCTACCTGCTTGACCTTGACGCTCAATTCATTGAAGAGTTCTCTGATGGCTGAGACGACGCGGCCTTCGTCCATCACCGTGCCGTCGACGATCACCTCGGGCTCGAGTGGCTTGAATCCGAACTTCTGCAGGATGTACCGGCCGCGGTTTTCCTTCAGTTGGACGAGCTTGATCCCACTGGACCCAATATCCAGCCCGACTAACTGCCGCTTCGGAGTCAACAGCGACAAAATATCTGTATCGACGAGGCTTTTTAGCGAATTCAGCATACGTGCCTCAGACTGTACATGACTTCCCTTCCAGCGCAAATAATTTTATGTTTTTCTAACATTCGGCTCCCGATTGACCGCCCGCCGGTGCACGAAGCGCTAAACGTGGCTTCAATACAGCGCTTTCGCGATGCACCCTAAGTATAGTTCGTGTCGCCTTTCTGTCAAGAAAAGGGCCACACGGCTCACAAGCCGGTCAGGATGGGGCCAGGGTAGACGCAGCGGCCCACGGCCATGGAACGCTGGTGACTATTGCTTAGTGAGATCGCGGTGAGACAGGGTGACGTGGTGCCCGGCCGAAGCAAAGCTCTCTTGTAATCGTTTGGCAATCACCACCGACCGGTGGCGACCTCCCGTGCAACCGATGCCCACATTTAAGTAGCTTCGACGTTCCCGCTCGAACAGCGGAATGAGGAAAGTGAAGAATGCTTCTAACCGATCAAGAAAGCCCTTGGCATCGGGATCCTCCAGCACGTAGCTGCGGACCCGCGGATCTTCCCCCGTCAGCGGCTTGAGATCCGGAACGAAGTACGGATTGCGCAGAAACCGCACGTCGAACAGGAGATCGATGTCGTAGGGAACGCCGAACTTGTACCCGAACGTGATGAGCGAAATTGTGAGGCGGCGGGTCGCTTGCTCGTGGCTGAAGTGCCGGCTCAGGAGATCCCGTAGTTCGTGGACGCTGAGATTGGAGGTATCGATGATGCGGTCGGCGTGGGACCGAATTTCCGAGAGCCGTTCCTTTTCGAAGCGCACCCCTTCGAGGACGGGTAATTCCGGCAACAGAGGATGCGGTCTCCGCGACTCCGAGAATCGCCGCACCAGCACGGCATCGCGGGCTTCAAGGAACAGCAACTCCACCGAGTGACCCAGGTCTTTGATGCGCTGCAGGATGCTGGTGAGGTCGGCGAAAAACACCCGTTCTCGGATGTCGATGCCAAGCGCCACATTTTTAATTTCCCCACCCTGCTGGTGACAGAGTTCGACGAAGGTCGGAAGGAGGGCCGGGGGCAGGTTATCGACGCAGAAATAGCCGACGTCCTCGAAACATTTCAGCGCGTGAGACTTGCCGGCTCCCGAAAGGCCGGTGATCACCACGAGCTTGAGTCCTGGCATTCCGGCCCCCTCAGGGATCAATCAAGACGACGTGACCGGTCTCTGAGCGCCTGAGAATCTGCAGCTTCCCAGAATCCGCGCAGGTAAACAGCACAATCGCCCCGGGACCTGCGTCCAGGCGGTTTCGCGCCTCGCTCCGTGACAGTACGGCGATCTTCGGACGGACGATTCTCAGCTCTTCGGAGTCGGTCGTCTGCGGCTGGGCGGGCAATGCTCGTTTCTGCCGTCCCTTGTGCTCGGCGCGCCGCTCCTTGTACTTCCTGATCTGTCCATCCAGGCGATCCACCAGTTGATCGACCGTGGCATACATTTCTCGCGTCGAAGTTTTGGCCTGAAACCGCTTCCCCTTGATCGAGCAGACCACCTCCGCCGTATGCTGGAGCTTGGTCACACTCAGCACGATCTCCAAACGATCGGGTGAGACATCGTAGCGCTCGAGCCGTTCAAAACGCGCACGGATATACCGTTTGAGCGCGGACGTTACATCCATATGTCGGCCTGTAATCTTCATCCACATGCTCCTTCAGCTGGAAATTCTGCAGCGTCCCGAATCCGGGCTAGAAAAACCGCTTGCGTTGGGTGGCTGGCGGGATGCTTTCTTCGGCCCGGTACTTAGCGACCGTTCGTCGGGCAATCAGCACCTGGCGCTCACGCAATCGCGCGGCGATTTCTTCGTCCTTGAGGGGATGGTTGGCATCCTCTTCCGCCACCATTTTCTTGATCATCTCCCGAACCGTGACCGACGACAACATGTCGCCGATGGGCTGGTCCGCCCGTTGCAGGCCGGCATTGAAAAAGAACTTGAGCTCCAGCATGCCCTGCGGACAATACATATACTTATTGGCCGTGACCCGACTGATCGTGGACTCATGCATGCCAATGTCTTCAGCCACTTGCTTCAGCACCAGTGGTCTCAGATACTGAATACCCTTTTCAAAAAACTGCTCCTGAAACTTGACGATGCTGGTCACAACCTTCACGATGGTCTTATTGCGCTGCTCGATGCTGCGGATCACCCATTGCGCGGCCCGCAGCTTCTCGTCCAGGTACGCTTTCGTTTCCGAGGATCCGCTCTCGCCAGATGCCATCATCTGCTTATAATAGGGGCTGATGCGCATCCGTGGTAATCCGTCATCGTTCAAGAGAACTACCCATTCGCCTTCGTTCTTTACGACGAACACGTCGGGCACGATCACATAGTTCTGCGTATTGGAAAACGGCCGGCCGGGTTTGGGCTCGAGCCCTTCGATGACCTTCGTGGCCTGGAACACCTCGGCGACGGTCACATCCAGGGCCTTCGCGATCTTCGCATACTGCTTCTTTTCCAGATCTTTCAAGTGATGCAGGACCACCGCTTCGACGATCGACCCTTTGAGCGCGCCTGGACGGGCGCCCAGCGATCCCATGGGGCTCTTGCCCAAATGGCCAAGCTGCAGCATCAGGCATTCGGGCAGATCTCTCGCCCCGACGCCGGTTGGGTCGAACGTTTGGATGTCATGGAGGACGGACTCGGCTTCCGTTTCACTGAAATCCGTCCCGCTGACGATTTCGGACATCGGTGTCCGGAGATAACCGTCATCGTCGAGATTGCCGATCAGCAGCCGCCCGATTGCCTTATGGCGTTCTGATAAACCGGACATCGACAGTTGCCAGAGCAAGTGGTCTTCCAACGACGCCGCCTTGGCGACGGTCTGCTCGTAGGACGGAAATTCGTCCGATGACGATTGCCCTTCCCCGCCGCCCGTCCGCCGATCAGTGCCGAAGTACTCCTCCCAACCGGCTGCAGACACTTCGTCCGGGCTGTCGCGTTCTTCCGGTGTGGAGGTTTCCGCTTCGGGTGCTTCAGTCGTCGGTGAAGCGGCTGTTGCCGCCGCCTCCTCCGCTTGTTCCTCCGCCGTGGCGGATTCATTCTCTTCCGCCTCTTCCGGCAGCTCGTCCAGGAGCGGATTTTCCATCAGGTGCTGGGCCAGACTCTGCTGGAGCTCCAGGCGCGACAACTGCAGCAGTTTGATCGCCTGCTGCAACTGCGGCGTCATGATCAATTTTTGACTGAGGCGGAGGTCGAGACGAAGCTTCATCGGATGAGACGTACCGTTATAGAGTGAATCGTTCGCCCAAATACACTGCGCGTGCCGTCTCGCTCTTCACGATTTTGTCGGGAGAGCCGGCTTCGAGCACCAGGCCTTCATTGATGATATACGCGCGGTCGGTAATCGACAGCGTTTCTTGCACATTGTGATCGGTGATGAGAATGCCGATGCCTTTGCTTTTGAGTCTGATGATGATCTGTTGAATGTCGGCGACGGCGATCGGATCGATCCCGGCAAACGGTTCATCGAGCAACATGAACGTGGGATTGGTCGCCAAGGCCCGGGTAATTTCCAACCGGCGGCGTTCGCCGCCGGAAAGCGCGTAGGCCATGCTGGTCCTGATGTGCCCGAGATCGAGTTCGTTGAGCAAGACATCCACCCGTTCCGCCCGCTCCGAACGAGAGTAGTCCAGCATTTCCAGAATTGCCAGGATATTGTCTTGAACGGACAGCCGGCGAAACACGGAGGACTCCTGCGGAAGGTAGCCGATCCCCTTTCGCGCGCGTTTGAACATGGGCAGCGCCGTGATCGATTCGCCGTTGAGCGTGATGGTGCCTTCGTCCGGCTGCGTCAATCCAACGATCATGTCAAAAATCGTCGTCTTACCCGCTCCGTTCGGACCGAGCAACCCCACCACTTCACCGGCTGCCACGTCGACCGACACGCCCTTCACCACTTTACGGGAGCGAAAACTTTTGACCAGGCCGTCCGCGCGAAGGACAGCCCGAGATGCGCGAGTATGTGCGACACCATCCATTCCGACTTCGGTGCGCACCGCTTCCGTCACTTCGCTCCTCCCTCAGGCTCAATTCTCACGCGGGAACCGCCTTCAACCACGGTCCGGTCTTCCGACAAGAACATGGTGATGCGCTTGCCGCTGACTCTGGTCCCTTTGTCCCAGGCAACCGGATCGCCCGTCAAGACGATCTTGTCTTCGTCACGATAATACACGGCCTTCTGACATGTGGCATTGCCGGCATCCCGCTCGATCTTGACGCGTCCGGTCGCTTCGATCTGAGTCACGGCGCGGTTCGAGACGGTATCAGGACCTTTCGCCTGGGTCGTCGGGCTTTTCCCGACCTCTGCGGGTTTCTTGAAATCGGTGCCCGCCTCCTGGCTGCGGAAAGACACCACCATCCGGTCGGAATATACGACGAGCGTGCCGCGGGTCAGCACCACCGCTCCATCGAAGACTGCCTGGCTCTCCTGATTCTTGAACGTCATTTTCTGCGAAATGACGGTCGTGCCCAGCGCCGGGTCCGACACCGCATTGGAGGCCGGCTCCACAGCAGCCAGGGAGGCCGTCATCGTCGCCAATGTCAGCCCGTTAAGAAACAGGAGCCACTTCCACATGCACGTCCTCAAGCACTTCGAATTCTTCTGTATCGAGATGACCCAACAGGCCTCGACCTTTGACATCCAGCCCATTTCCGACGATATGGACGTGATCCTGCGTGCGAATTTCCCGGGTTTGATCCGTCCAGACCAGATGGTTGGTATAGATGGTGTAGCCGCCTTGGGTGTGGATCACCAGCGGTTCTGAGCGATTGGCTAGCAGAAAATTCTTGGTCTCGGTATTCAACGTGCCCTCGTCGCCGTGGACCGTCAACTCTTTGCCTTGGACCCCGAATAAGGTGACGGCGACGTTGTCCAGGATCGCCTTTTTGTCTTGCTCGAACAGACGAGCCTGCTGAGCATCAACCTGCCACTGCACCTTGTCCCCCTTGGTCTGGGTAAAGGTGAATTTGGAGATAATGGCATCGGCCTGGTTGATGGTTCCCGGTGCGGTGGCCGTCGGAGGAGGAGAGGCCGTGGAATTGGTCAGAAGCAGATAGATCAGCACGCCTCCCAGAAGGACGCTGAGCCCCAATAAGATCCGTTGTGCCAACCACTGCCACACAGCGTGTCCGTTCCTCTCTTTGGCGTGGAAATGACTGGCACGATAATAGCAGGAGGCCCGAGGCAAGTAAACTCTGACGACCGAACGGAGCCACGAAACAGGTAGCGCTGATGCGGTGTTGCCGACGAGTAGGTCCCTTGCGGGACCTACTCGGACTTTTCTGTCTTGGCGGGAGTCGCAGCGGATTTTTTCGTGGGCGCCGCTTCGGCTCTGGCCACCAACTCGATAGCGACCAACTCGGCGGCATCGCCGATCCGCCGACGAGTCTTCACCATTCTCGTATACCCGCCGGGACGATCCTTGAACCGGCCTGCGACATCTCTGAACAGCTTCGAGACGACGTCTTTGCTCCGCAGGAAGCTGAGCGCCCGACGCCGGGCCGGCAAAGAGCCGTCTTTACCCAGCGTGATCATGCGGTCGGTAAAGCCGCGAATTTCTTTCGCCTTCGCCTCGGTGGTTTCAATCCGCTCATGCTCGAGCAGCGAGGTCACCAGGCTTCTGAACAACGCCCAGCGGTGTTTGGTCTGTCGACCGAGTTGTCTGCCCTTTTTTCGATGACGCACGATGCCCTCTCTTACTCGTTCTTGGGACCGCCGCCTGAAGCCATTGCATCCAGCTTGACCCCGAGGCTCAGCCCCATATCCGTCAAAATTTCCTTGATTTCGTTCAGCGATTTCTTCCCGAAGTTCTTGGTCTTCAGCATTTCGGCTTCGGATTTCTGCACGAGATCCGCGATCGTCTTGATGTTGGCATTCTTCAAGCAATTCGCCGCGCGGACCGACAACTCCAGCTCATTGACACTCCGGAAGAGATTCTTGTTGATTTCCCGCTGGGCCTCGTCACTGGTGAGTTCGGTGCGGCCTTCCACTCTCGCATCGGGATTGATGAAGATATCGACGTGGTCGCGCATGATGCCTGCGGCCGTTGACAATGCGTCGCTCGGCGAGATGGTGCCGTCCGTCCAGATTTCCAAGGTCAATTTGTCGTAATCCGTCATCCGTCCGACGCGGGCGTTTTCCACGTGAAAGTTGACCCGCTTGATCGGAGAAAAGATGGAATCGATCGCGATCACCCCGATCGGCAACCCTTCCTCCTTATTCCGCTCAGCCGGCACGTACCCGCGGCCATGCTTGACCGTCATCTCCATATCCAGCGTGGCGTCCTTGTCGAGGGTCGCGATATGCAGATTGGGCGTCAAAATGGAAATGTCCGCGTCATGGATGATATCCGACCCCTTGGCTTCGCCGGGTCCCTTCTTTTTCAACCGGATCGTCTTGGGCTTGTCGGTATGCAAGGCCAGCCGCAGCCCCTTGACGTTGAGAATGATCGAAGTGACATCTTCGGTGACGCCGGGAATCGTCGAAAACTCGTGCAAGACGCCTTCGATCTTGACCGTCGTCACGGCTGCGCCGGTCAGGGACGAGAGCAGCACGCGGCGGAGCGCGTTGCCGACCGTCGTGCCGAAGCCTCGCTCGTACGCCTCGGTGGAGAATCGCCCGAACGTGGCGGAAGCCGTTTCTTTGTCGACCTCGACCCGCATCGGAATTTGGAAATCTTTCATCGTATTGATCATGAGTCCCCCTTCATCCTGTTAGCCGCCGCGCCTTCTGCGATGCATTCTGCATGAAGCCGGCGTTGCATGAAGTTGCTTATCGCGAATACAATTCCACGACCATCTGTTCGTTGACGGGCAGCGTGATCTGATCCTTCGTGGGCAATGCGCGGACGGTCCCCTTGAAGCCAGCCTTGTCCAACTCCAGCCATTCGGGAATGCCTCGGCCCTCGACGGACTCCAGCGCGCTTTGAATCGACACCAGGCTGCGGCTGCGTTCGCGCACGGCCACTACGTCGCCGGCACGGACTTGTGCGCCCGGAATGTTGTTCTTCCGGCCGTTGACCGTCACATGGCCATGCCCCACAAGCTGCCGTGCTTCCCTGCGGGATGCCCCGAATCCGAGCCGGTAAACGACATTGTCGAGACGGCACTCGAGCAATCGCAGTAGCGCCTCACCAGTGACGCCCGCCCTGCGCTCCGCCCGCTCGAAGACACCGCGGAACTGCCTTTCCTGTAGGCCGTAGATACGCCGCAATTTCTGCTTCTCGCGCAACTGCGTGCTGTAGTCTGAAATTCGAGGCCTGGCCTGGCCGTGCTGGCCGGGCGGATAGCTGCGACGCTCGATCGCACACTTTTCCGTCATGCAGCGCGAGCCTTTCAAGAATAACTTCTCGCCTTCACGGCGACATAACCGACAGACTGGTCCTCGATACTTCGCCACGTTCTCTACCTCCGTTTACCGGGCTCGCCCTTCATGGTCTGCCCGTTCTGACACACTTGTATGCTCATGTTCTTACACCCGACGCCGTTTGGGCGGCCGGCACCCGTTGTGCGGGATTGGCGTGACGTCACGGATAAGATTGATCCGTAGTCCTGCCCCCTGCAAGGAGCGAATCGCAGATTCCCGCCCCGACCCCGGCCCGTTCACATAGACATCCACCTGGCGCATGCCGCTTTCCATGGCCTTGCGCGCGGCCGCTTCGCCGGCTCGTTGTGCCGCAAAGGGCGTGCTTTTACGCGATCCCTTGAAGCCTTGATTGCCGGCGCTCGCCCAGACGACCGTATTGCCGCTCATGTCGGTGATCGTCACGATGGTATTGTTAAAAGACGCCTGGACATGAGCGATTCCGCTCTGGACGATCCGGCGTTCTTTCTTTTTGCCTTTTTTCACACTCATAGATAACTCCTACTAATGAACGATCACGCCGTGGGAGCCGGACGGGCGGCTGGTTTCGGCTTACTGCCGACTCCGGCGCGACGGCCTTTTCTCGTGCGTGCATTGGTTTTTGACCGTTGACCGCGAACCGGCAGGCCCTTGCGATGGCGAAGCCCTCGATAGGTGCCGGTGTCGATGAGACGCTTGATGTTCATCGAGACGGTTTTCCGCAAATCGCCTTCAACCTGATAGTCCTGGTCGATGATCTCGCGGATCTTGACGATCTGATCTTCGCTGAGATCCTTCACCCGGATGGCGGCGTCGATGCCAGCCTTGCCGAGAATGTAACGGGCTGCCGCCCGGCCGATTCCAAACACATAGGTCAGGCCGATATCCGACCGCTTTTCTCTAGGTAAATCGACTCCGGCAATACGTGCCATATTTCCTCCTACCTCCCCTTCAAGGTCTTCCGCAGCCGAGGCTGGATGAGCCTCCACTGCGCGCGTTGAACGAGCGCTGGTTTCTCACCCGCCCGCCCTCACGGCGCCAGGACGCCGTTTCTTTCCCTGTGCGCGCGTTCGGCGAGCACGGAGGCTCGCCAGCCTCCGGATGCCCCCCCACTATCCCTGTCGCTGCTTGTGCCGCGGGTTCTCACAGAGAATTCTGACCACCCCACGGCGTCGTACGACCTTACATTTCGCGCAAATCGGCTTGACCGATGATTTGACCTTCATGAGACGTCCAGACTCCTACTTGAACCGGTACGTAATGCGCCCTCGCGTCAGGTCATACGGCGACATTTCTACCGTGACCTTGTCGCCCGGAAGGATGCGAATGAAATGCATCCGCATTTTCCCCGAGATATGGGCGAGAATTTTGTGCCCGTTGTCCAGTTGTACACGAAACATGGCGTTAGGGAGGGTCTCCAGTACCGATCCTTGGATCTCAATAATGTCTTCCTTCGGCACGAACCGTTATCCTTTCGCCTGATGTATCACGCTTCCATCCTTTTATAACCGGCTCAACACGATCGCCGGCCCGCTCGGCTGAATCGCAATCGTATGTTCAAAGTGCGCCGACAGGCTCCCGTCGACGGTCACGGCGGTCCAGCGGTCATCCAGCACCCGAACGGCTGAGCCGCCCATATTCACCATCGGCTCAATCGCCAAGACCATTCCCGCTTGCAAACGGGGACCTTGTCCCGGCTTCCCGTAATTCGGCACCTGCGGTTCTTCATGCAACTGCCGGCCGATGCCGTGCCCGACGAACTCCGTCACGACCGAAAACCCCGCGGCTTCCACATGTCGCTGGACCGCATGGGAAATGTCCGACAACCGGTTGCCGACCTGCGCCTGCTCGATCGCGAGCGACAGCGATTCTTCTGTGACCCGCACCAGCGCCGCCGTCTTCTCGTCGATTCGACCCACCCCAACCGTCACAGCCGAATCGCCGTAGAATCCACCGACGATCGCTCCAAGATCGAGGCCCACGATGTCTCCCTCCTTCAAGACCCGTTTGGAGGGAATGCCGTGCACGACTTGCTCGTTCACCGACGCGCACAGCGTCTTCGGATAATTGCGGTATCCTTTGAACGCCGGCATCGCGCCTCTGGCGCGGATTTCCGATTCCGCCAACCGGTCCAACTCATCGGTTGTGACGCCGGGCTTGACCGCGTCCTTGAGCACTGCGAGCGCTTCAGCCACGACTCTTGACGCCTTTGCCATCACGGCAATCTCGTCTGGCGTCTTGAGGATGATCATATTGCGCTGTAAGGCGCCAGCACACTAAACAGGGCCTCGAACACCGCATCCACAGAACCGGAGGCATTCACTTCCGAGAGGAGCCGTTTGCTGGCGTAATACCGGATCAACGGCGCCGTCTGTTCCTCGAAGACCTGTAACCTCGTTTCAATGGCTTCCGGTGTGTCGTCGCTCCGTTGAACTAACGTCTCGCCGCATCGATCGCACGCGTCGCCTTTTTTCGATGGCGCAAACTCCACATGAAATGTCGCCTGACACTTCGGGCAACTGCGCCGGCCGCTCAACCGCCGGATGATATCCTGCCGCGGCACCTCGAATTTCACCACCTGGTGCAACGGCCGCTGGGTGTCCTGCAGGACCTTTCCCAATGCCTCAGCCTGGGGCACAGTCCTCGGGAACCCGTCGAGCACGAAGCCGTTCGCGCTTCCCGGCTCCGCCAGTTTGTCGCGTACAAGCCCGATGACCACGGCATCAGGGACCAGTTGTCCCTGGTCCATGTACCGTTTGGCTTCCCGGCCCAATTCCGTCTGATTTCGGACCGCCTCCCGCAGGAGATCTCCGGTCGAAATCTTCGCGATCTTAAACTGAGCCGCAATCCGGTCGGCTTGGGTACCCTTGCCGACGCCCGGCGCCCCGAGAAAGACGACGCGCATGTGGTCTCACCCGCTCCGGCCGCGGAGAGGGCCCATGCCCTTCCCCAAAAACCCTTCGTAATTGCGCATCAGCATGTGCGATTCAATCTGCTGTGCGGTATCAAGTCCCACGCCGATCACGATCAACAACGACGTGCCGCCGAAATAAAACGGAACGTTCAGCTTGTAGATCAGGAACTCCGGAATCACACAGACAACCGCCAGGTAAATTGCGCCGGCGAACGTAATATGCGTCAATACCTTATAGATGTAATCGGAGGTCCGTTGTCCGGGGCGGATGCCGGGGATGAAGCCCCCATACTTCTTCATGTTGTCCGCCATATCAACCGGATTGAGGACCACCGCCGTGTAAAAGAAACAGAAAAATAGGATCAGCCCGACGTACATCAGCGTGTACAGCAGCGATCCGGGGGACAGTTGTGCACCGATCGCCTTGATCCAGGGGGTCTCGAAAAATCCCGCAATCGTCGCTGGAAACGCAATGATCGATGAGGCGAAAATGGGCGGAATCACTCCTGCCGTGTTAATCTTCAGCGGAATGTGCGTGCTCTGCCCGCCGTACACCCTCCGGCCGACCACCCTTTTCGCGTACTGGACCGGAACTTTGCGCCGGCCGCTTTCCAAAAACACAATCGCGGCGACGACCGCCACCATCAGGGCGGCAAGCCCGACCAGCAGGAACGCGTTGAGCTGGCCGATCTCATACAAGTTATAGGTCTGCGCCACAGCCGAGGGCAGACGCGCGACGATACCTGCGAAAATAATGAGCGAGATGCCGTTGCCGATTCCCCGCTCGGTAATCTGCTCGCCCAGCCACATCAGGAAGCCGGTGCCGGCCGTTAGCGTGATCACCGTCATCAGCCGAAACGCCCAACCCTTGTCCAGGACGAACGCCCCGCCGTTCATCTGCTCGAGGCCGATGGCGATCCCGAAGCCCTGAATCAGCGCGATGCCGATCGTGCCGAACCGTGTGTACTGAATAATCTTCTTGCGGCCCCGCTCGCCTTCCTTTGCCAGCTTCGAGAGGTGGGGGACCACCACCGTCAGCAGCTGCAAAATGATCGAGGCGCTGATATAGGGCATGATGCCCAGCGCGAAGATCGTCAGCCGAGACAGCGAGCCGCCTGAAAAAATATCGAGAAACCCGAGAAGCGCCCCTCCTTGTTTTTGTAAGAACTCGGATAGCGCTTCGCCGTTGATGCCCGGCGTCGGAATGTGTGCTCCGACCCGATACACAACCAGCATTCCCAGGGTGAACAGAATGCGGGTCCGCAGCTCGGGAATTTTCAGGATATTCTGAAAGCTGGTCAGGAGCCGCTCAAACACCTGGGATAACCTCGATTGACCCTCCCGCCGCTTGAATCTTTGCCTCCGCTGATTTGCTGAACTTGTGCGCCTGCACGGCGATGGGTTTCTTCAGCTCGCCGTTGCCCAATATCTTGATCGGCAGGGTAACGCGCTTGACCAGACCCGCATCCACCATCGCCTGCGGGGTGATCGTGCCAGTAGCCGGCAGATCGGCTAGACGCTCGATATTGACGATCGCGTATTCCTTCCGGAACGGATTCGTGAACCCGTACTTCGGCACGCGGCGGATGAGAGGCATCTGGCCGCCCTCGAACCCCGGCTGCTTGCCGCCGCCCGAGCGGGCCAGCAATCCCTTGTGCCCTTTCGTCGCCGTCTTCCCGTGGCCGGATCCCGGACCGCGACCGATGCGCTTCCGCTTTTTCTTGGCGCCCTTGGCGGGCGCGAGTTCATGTAATTTCATGATGGCTGCACTTCCAACAAGTAGCTCACTTTATGTATCAGTCCTCTTACCTGTGCCGTATCGGGACGGACGACCGACTGCCGGATTTTCCGCAAGCCGAGCCCGCGCAGGACCAGGCGATGGCGCTCGGGCGTGCCGATCGGGCTGCGCTTCAAGGTGATACGGACGCTCTGAGCCGGCGCTTTCGCGCTTTTTGCCGTGGTCATGACGCTAG
>DASTFK010000352.1:0-2933 GCA_035719945.1 Nitrospira sp. | reverse complement strand
AACGGCATATTATCGTGCGTGGGTCCGGCGCCCTCTCGTACGCAACCAACCTAACACAAGAGCCTCGATCTCCGCTCGAACGGCCTCGACCGGCCGATTGGCATTGACCACCTTGATGCGCCGCGGGGCTCGCGACGCGAGTGTTAGAAATCCTTGGTGGACTCGTTGGTGGAACGCTGCGGATTCACGGTCCAACCGGTTCTGATTGCCGCGCGCCCCCCGACGCCTGGTCAATCCAATGGATGCAGGGACATCGAGCAGCAATGTACGGTGCGGCATGAGGCCTCCGGTAGCTGCTCGATTGGCGTTCTCCAGCCATGAGAGTGAAAGACCCCGGCCGAACCCTTGATACGCGAAAGTGGAATCAGCGAAGCGGTCACAGAGCACGATCTCTCCTCGATCGAGCGCCGGCCGAATCAAATGAGCGACATGCTGGCTGCGGGCTGCAAGCACGAGAAGGGCCTCGGTATGAGGCGTGATCAGCTCGTTGGATGTGGCAGAGAGGAGAGTTTTCCTGATGGCTTCAGCCATCTTGGTCCCACCTGGCTCCCTGGTCGAGACCACGGAGTGTCCGGCTTTCCGAAGCGCGGCACCGAGGAGGAGCATCTGTGTACTTTTTCCGCTGCCTTCGGGGCCTTCCAGGGTGAGGAATAGTCCACGCTGACCCCTCCTTTTCCGTGGCTGCCTCATAGTTCTCCCGCGCACCTGCAAAACGCGCGGGATAGTAGTCCAAGTTATTGAAAATAGCAATAAAACCCTTGCGAGCGTCCCATCAACCTCTGTATGATGAACAGCGGTTTCTCTCGGTGCGATTTATGTTGAAAGCCTCGCTAAAACGCTACTTTCTGACAGGCTTGCTGGTCATTACCCCCATTTGGGGCACGATCCTCATTTTGAAGACGCTTTTCGTCGCCGTAGACGGGATTCTCGGAGATCTCTTGACGCAGCTGGTCCCCAATCATTATGTGCCCGGCCTGGGAATCGTCACATTAATCCTCCTGATCTTTATGACCGGCCTGCTTGCGGCCAATTTCATCGGTAAGCAGATCGTGAAGCTATGGGAAGCATGGCTGAACCGAGTGCCATTAGTCAGAGGGATCTACTCAACATTGAAATCCATGATGGACATCCTGTCCTTCTCCGAGCGCGGTTCGTACCACCGCGTGGTCCTGATCCAATTTCCGAAAAACGGGCATTACTGCTTTGCCTTCGTGACGGGCGTCACGAAGGGAGATATGCAGGATTTGGCCCAGGAACCGCTTGTGCATGTGTACGTGCCGACGTCGCCGAATCCGACCTCCGGGTATTTTCTTCTCGTTCCCGAGCGGGAGGTGACGGCGATCAATATCAGTGTGGAAGAAGCCATGAAACTGATCGTGTCGGGGGGGCTCTACTCGCCTTCCCCGTCCCTCGGAGCGACTGACCCGGAGGCCAGGTGGCGAGGTGCCGTCAAGCAACCGGAAGCAGGAGTGCCTATCGGATGAGCCGGTCATCTGTGAAGGAGACAGAGATGAAGCAGGCGGCACAGGAGAACGCCGCCCGTCCCGTGCCAGGAGTCGCAGCTGTCGTCATGGCAGCCGGGTTGGGAAAACGGATGCAGTCCAAGCATGCGAAGGTGCTGCATTCTGTCGCCGGACGGGCGATGGTCCTGTACTCGGTGGACCTGGCGCTGCGCGTTGCCGGCCCTCAGATTGCCGTCATCGTCGGCCACCAGGCCGACCGCGTCAGCCAGGTCATCAAGGACGCTACAGGGCACAGGAACGGGCATGTGCCCATCTCCATCGTCGAACAGCGGGAGTTGTTGGGGACCGGCCATGCGGTCCTGCAGACGCGGCCGGTGTTCGTGGAGTCGGGTCGCTCCATGCCGGGGCAGTTCATGATTCTCAATGGCGATACTCCGCTGCTTCGGGAAGCGACGCTTCGTGAGCTCCTGGAGGTGCACCGACGGCAGGAAGCCGCCGTCACAATCCTGACTGCCGTGCTGGACGATGCGAGCGGCTACGGTCGGGTCGTGAGATCGTCATCGGATGAATGCGTGTCACGCATCGTGGAAGATCGTGACGCCGAGGCCGCGGTCAAAGTGATCCATGAGATCAATGTCGGTACCTACGTCGTTGAAGGCGACTTTTTGTTTTCCGCCCTCGAACGGTTGCAGCCGAGCAATGCGCAGGGAGAATTTTACCTGACGGACATCGTGCAGATGGCGGTCGAGCAGGGACGCCGAGTGGCGGCGGTTCGGCTCGAGGATCCGCACGAAGGCCTCGGCGTCAACACACGGCGCCAATTGGCCGAAGCCGAACAGGTTGTGCGGCAGCAGATACGTCATCGCTGGCTCGATGCCGGGGTACGGATGATCGATCCTGCCTCCGCATGGATCGATGCCGGGGTCACCATCGGAAAAGATTCGGTGCTCTATCCGAACGTGATGCTGGAAGGGACGACGGTGATCGGAGAAGACACCATCGTGCGTTCCGGGACCAGGATTACCGACTGCACGATCGGCAACCGAGTTGAGATTCTCGATCATTGCGTATTTCGCGATTCGCATGTCGAAGACGATGCCACCCTGGGCCCCTTCACCCATCTTCGTCCCCACGTGCTCGTGCGGAAGGGCGCCAAGATCGGCAATTTTGTTGAAGCCAAGAAAACCGAACTGGGCGAAGGCTCGAAAGCCAATCATCTGAGCTATCTAGGCGACGCAAAGATCGGCAAAGGCGTGAACATCGGCGCAGGAACAATTACGTGTAACTATGACGGCGTGCGGAAAGCAGAGACCATCATTGGGGACGGGGTGTTTATCGGCAGCGACACGCAGTTGGTGGCTCCCGTGACAGTCGGCGCCGGCTCTGTGATCGCGGCAGGAACGACGGTGACCCAGAACGTTCCGCCGGACTCACTCGTCATTTCCCGCGTCACGCAGGTCACACGGCCCG
>DASTFK010000351.1:0-5267 GCA_035719945.1 Nitrospira sp. | reverse complement strand
AATACCTCAATCCGAATCGGTATGCGCTCGTCGTCGTCGGCAACGCGGCAAAGGCTAAGCTCAAACAGTAATTGACCATGGTCACGGCACTTCTGACGGATAAACTCGACCGTCTTCGTCATCTCGTGGCGGAGATGCACTCCGTCCTGGTCGCGTTTTCAGGGGGCATCGACAGCACGTTGGTGCTGAAGATCGCACACGATGAGCTTGGACCGAACGCCGTCGGTGTCACGGCCGTGTCGCCAACCTACCCTGCCAGCGAATTGGAAAGCGCGACTCGTACCGCGCAGGAGATCGGCGCCCGGCATGAAGTGGTGACGACCGATCAACTGGCGATTCCCGCTTTCGTCGATAACGACGCCGCCCGTTGCTTCCATTGCAAAACCGATCTGTATCGCTTGATGCAAGAGCTGAGGGTGGCACGGTCCACGCAATGGATCCTGGACGGCACGAACATGGACGATCTCGGCGATGACCGGCCGGGCATCAAAGCGGCGCGCGAATGGCAGGTGAGGAGTCCGCTTGTGGAGGCGGCGTTGACGAAGGCCGATGTCCGAGCGGCGGCTCAGGCGCTCGGCCTGTCAGCGTGGGACAAGCCGGCGGCGGCCTGTTTGTCTTCGCGGATTCCCCGCGGCGTCCCCATCACCGTCGAAAAACTGCGCCGAGTTGAGCAGGCCGAGGCCATCTTGCAGGCCGAAGGCTTCCGCCAGGTCCGCGTCCGTGATCACGGCGACATCGCCAGGATAGAGATCGCGCCTGAAGAGTTCGCACGATTTAACCACCCGGCCCTCCGCGCATCGATCAGCGCTCGCCTTCGCGCGGCCGGCTTCCGCTTCATCTGCGTGGATCTGGACGGGTATCGCCCGGGGGGCGCAGGCTTACCCTGAGCGCACGATCGGCCTGCGGCCGAGCGTCCACGGTCATCCTACCTTTTTCTTGGAAGTGTCTCAGAGACGCCGCGCTTGGCGACGACCGCACGCTAGCGTGCGGATTTCGAAAGCGCGTCGAGAGCTTCGTCGGCCAACCGCCGGTGGTCCGCGTCCGTAAGGCTCCGCTGGACGACTTTTTCGGCCACCATCAAAGCCAGATCGGTCGTTTGAGTGCGGATCTCTTGAATCGCCTTTCGCCGTTCGTGGTCAATCTCACGGGTCGCATCGCCTTTGATGCGGTCGGCTTCCGCAATCAGGCGCTGCTCGTTTTCTTCCATGACACGCTGCGCCCGTTCCTTCGCCGCCAACAGAATCCCTTCGGCTTCCCGTGCCACCCCTTCGAGCTTCGCCTCATACTCCTTGAGCTTCCGCTCGGCGGCCGACCGGTGCATTTCGGCCTGGTCCAAGCTGTCCTTGATCTTTCTTTCCCGTTCTTCCAGAGCGCTCAGAATACCGGGGAATGCAAATTTGTAGAGCACGAAGAGCAGAATCCCGAAGGACACCACTTCCCAGAAAATCAGGGAGGAGAAGAAATGCGATTCAAACTGCGGCATGTTCCACGCTCACTTGTTAGACTCGGTGACGCTCAAAACGGTCTTCCAACAAGGCCGCAGCGAGGGCGAATCCGCAGCTTACTTTTTGCGGTAAGTGAGGAATTCGGCCGAGCGAGAACGCCGTTGGAGATCGTTTTCAGCGTCACGTTATTTGCGCAAGCCCATGATGATGAACGCAATGACCAACCCATACAGCGCGATGGCCTCGACCAACGCGAATCCGATCCACATGTATTTGCCGACACGCCCTTCCGCTTCCGGCTGACGCGCGACCGCCTCAATCATCTTTCCGAAAATGTATCCGATGCCCACCCCCGCTCCGGCAAATCCGGCGGCGGCGAGGCCCATGCCCAACAGTGCTGCGGCTGCTGAATCCATTGATTCGCCCCTCCTTTAACTTAACGGTTCATCGTTCAATGAGCATGTTCACTATGCCCATGTAACGTCACTGCATCGCCGAGGTATACGCAGGTCAAAATTGTGAAGATGTATGCCTGAATCGGCGCGATCAATACCGCCTCCAATCCATTTACGAACAACGTCGCACCGAATGGAAGCACACCGATGTACACGGGCAGCGAGATAACCATGCCAAAGAGCACGGCTAGAATGGTGTGGCCGGCGGTCATGTTGGCAAACAACCGCACGGCAAGCGACACGGGCCTCGCTAACTGGCTAATCAACTCGATGGGAATCATAAGTGGCAACATCCAGCCGGGCGTTCCAGGCGGAACTAAAATTCCCAAAAATTTCAGACCATGTAAGACGAAACCAAGAACAATGCTAAGGGTATAGACAAAGCCGGCAAACACGGCAGTGACGATGATCTGACTCGTCACCGTGTACGTCCCAGGAATCAAACCCAGCCAATTACAAAAAAGAATGAACAAGAAAAGAGTCGCAATCAATGGGAAGAACTTCATGCCGTCTGGCCCCATCGTATCCAAGATCATGCCCCTAATAAAATCAACCAGTATCTCGGCGAGGCTCTGCAATTTGCCCGGCACGAGCCGCCGGGCGGACGCTGCCATGATCATGAGGATGGAGATGAGCCCCACCACCACCCACATCATGATGACGGCTTTGTTGATGGAAATATCGAAGCCGCCGAGATTGATCTGAATGTAATTGTGGAGTTCAAACGGATGCAGGGGACTTTCTTCCATAGACCCTTTCGCGATGCATCAATCGACTACTTCGGCCACCGCTGCGCCATGCGATAGGCATTTCTGACGCCGGCCAGCGCACCCAACATCAACCCGAGAACCATGACCCATGGACCCGTATCCAAGAGATACGTGTCGATGGCCCATCCGAGCCCACCACCGACGATCAGCGCAGCCAGCAGTTCTGTTCCCATCCGAATGGCTTGGCCGAGCCCCGCATAAAACGGATCCTGTGACTGGGGCATGGTCCGTGACCCACTGAGGCGAGTTCCTGAGTAAGGACTCTCCCGAAGGGCGGGCGCGCAATTCAAGCAGAATGCCCGTGAAGTTGTCAAGTTTGGCCGCTGGGAAATCACCGGATCGCTGGAGTATAGTGGGCGGTCTCGGCCCTGTCGAGCCGACCCATACGATGACCCGATTCTCGCAACCTTCCTTCCTGCGCGGCGCGCCGCGGCCGCTGGTGCTCTCCATAGACAGCCAGGGCCAGCATCCCCTCGAGCTGTATGAAAAAATCGCTGCTCCTTCCCAGCCTTCGTTCTTATTGGAAAGCGGAAAAGGGCAGACAACCGCTCCTGGTTATTCATTTTTTGGGAGCGGACCGGTCGCCCTCGTCTCTGTCTCCGGACGGTCGATCGGACCATCGGGTGAAGACCCGTTCCAGCCTCTCCACCAAGCGATCGGCAAGCCGGGGATTGAACAGGCGCCCGATCTCCCACCCTTCTTCGGCGGTGCCGTTGGATACTTCAGCTATGACTTTGCCCGCCGGCTGGAATCGCTGTCTGCGCTCGCAGCGAACGATCTCAATATTCCCGACATGCAATTTGCACTCTACGACCTCGTCACGGCGGTGGATCATCGGACCGACCGCCTACAGATCATGTTCTGTCCTCCGATGGAACGCTTTCTCGGCGAGGCCCGCGAGAAACTTTACCGCGAGGGACAGGATCGGGTGGCAGAATGGGAAGCCCGGCTCAAGGCTCACACACCGGCGCGCGAAGCGTTGACGGTCGAACCCTTGTCGTTTGCGCTGGAACAGACCAAAGAGGCCTATCTCGATCGGGTCAGACGTGCGCAAGCCTACATCGCCGCCGGAGATATCTATCAAGCGAACCTCTCTCATCGGTTTGCGGCGAACCTTCCGCCCTGGCATGGTTCGGCATCGGAACGACTGCGCTATGAGCATGCGCTCTACCGGCAGCTTCGCAGGGTCAATCCGTCTCCGTTCTCCGGCCTGCTGCGTTTTGGGGATCTCTCGCTGATCAGCTCCTCGCCCGAACGGTTGGTGCGTCTCAGGGGACGGCGTGCTGAAAGCCGGCCGATTGCGGGCACCCGCCCTCGAGGATCCGATGCCAACGATGACCAGCGTCTCGTCGCCGAACTGTTGGCGAGCCCGAAGGAACGGGCGGAGCATGTCATGCTTGTGGACCTGGAACGAAACGATCTTGGACGCGTCTGCGACTTCGGCAGCGTGCGGGTCGATGAGTTCATGGCCGTCGAACAGTATTCGCACGTCAGCCACATCGTTTCGAACGTGTGCGGCATCCTCCGGACGGACGCCACGCCATTCGACCTCATCAGAGCCACCTTTCCAGGCGGCACGATCACGGGCGTTCCGAAGATCCGTTGCATGGAAATCATCGAGGAGTTGGAGCCGGTCCGCCGGGGTCCCTATACGGGATCGTTCGGCTATATCGGCTGGAACGGTGATCTGGATTTGAACATTGTCATCAGGACGCTCGTCCTGACAGGACCGACGGCGTATTTGCAGGTAGGAGCCGGAATCGTCGCCGATTCCGATCCTGCCAACGAGTATGAAGAGACGCTCCACAAAGCGCAGGCGTTTTTCAGTTCGTTCCAGCGGGCATGATGGTGTGGATCTATCTGAATGACCGGTTCGTGAAAGAAGAACAGGCGCAAGTCTCCGTCTTTGATCACGGATTCCTCTACGGTGACGGCGTCTACGAAACCATCCGCTCCTATGGCGAAAAAATCTTCATGCGCGATCAGCACCTGGCACGTCTGCAGCGCTCGGCAGACGGCATCGGCTTGACGATTCCCAAGCGCGACTGGCCGTCGCTGCTGCATGAATCAATGGAATGTAACGACGTCGGCAACGATCGCACGGACGCCTACATTCGCATCACCATTTCGCGCGGCACGGGCGACATCGGCTTGGATCCGGCGCTGTGTCCCACGCCCACGGTCGTGATCATGACCAAACCGCTCAAGCCCCCTCCCCCCGAGCGCTATCGGACAGGCGTGAGCCTCGTCGTGGCCCAGACGAGACGAAACCTCCCCAGCGCGCTTGATCCGCAGATCAAAGCCACCAATTTCTTGAACAACATTCAAGCCAAACGGGAGGCGATCGCTGCGGGCGCGTTCGACAGCGTCT
Organism: Nitrospira sp.; assembly: GCA_035719945.1. Taxonomy (GTDB): domain Bacteria; phylum Nitrospirota; class Nitrospiria; order Nitrospirales; family Nitrospiraceae; genus Nitrospira_C. The sequence continues at coordinate 226 of DASTFK010000351.1, read as the reverse complement.
TGCTCAATTGGGAGGGGCACCTGACCGAGTGCACGGTGAGCAACCTGTTCTTTGTGCAGTCCGGCCGGCTCTTCACGCCCGCCCTATCCTGCGGCATTCTGGACGGCATCACCCGGGGCATCATTCTGAGCTTGGCGCGGGAAGCCGGGATTCCGATCAACGAAGGCCGGTTCACCACCGAGGCGCTGATGGCCGCAGAAGAATGTTTTCTCAGCAATACCACGAT
>DASTFK010000350.1:0-3075 GCA_035719945.1 Nitrospira sp. | reverse complement strand
CGCAGGTTTGGCAGGCTCATTTCCCTGCCGCCTTTGCCAGCGCGGGCGTGGGCCTGGCTATCGTCGCTGCCGGCTGGGCACTCGCCGGCACCCCCTCACTCGCGGTGCTCATGGTCCAGATCACCGCTGGAGCGCTTGCGTTGGCGTTCTGCATCCGCCTGTGCCCAGCCCCCGCCGTCCGTGCCGAGCTTTGGCTACGCCTGGTTTCGGCCGGGCTGCTCGAAGCATCTGGTGGCTGGCGATGGCGCCTGGCGCGTCTGGTCCTGGGGAAGCCAGATCAATCACTGGAGCCGCAGCAACGTGACGGTCAGAATCAGAACGGACCGGCGCCAACCCGCAGAAATCAAGATCAACAACCGAACTTGGATAATCCGGGCTAAATCGTTAGGAACTTTCCTGTCCTGTCATGGCCGATGGCCTGCGTCCATGTCGTCCGGGTTACGTTGTCACCGGCCCACGCAAAATATCGGCCGTCCTCGTTTGCGAGCCGATACGTGTTGTTGCTAAACCGGATATTGCGCCTATAAAGACTATCATCGCCGTTGTCGTTTACCATACCCGTAAGGTTATCGGTCATAGTGATGTCGTTGTCGCGGATAATGATGTTGTCCAGCTCGTGAGGTCCGTATTCTGATGGAGAGTCATTTCGTCGCTGCTGAATAAGCATGATCGCATTTGTATTGCCTATCAAGACGTTTCCATACACCTCCACATCGCGGGACGCTGACACTCGAATTCCAGCATCCCCCCAGCCCGACAGCGGTTCAGCACCTTCGTTGTACACGATCCGGTTATTTCGAATAATTGCGTGGTAGCTAAGCTCATGATAGATGCCATGATTGGTATTGTTATAGACGTTATTCCGCTCATACGTCGTGTGGATGTTGTTGATGTCGGTCCACAACCCAGGCCCTGTGTTGTGGTGGACGTTGTTATGCGACACCTTGAGCCCGGTGCTGTTAAACCATTTCATCCCGCCGGCTTCCCATAGAATGTCGAATCCGGCTGTGTTGTTGTGGTCGATCTCGTTGCTGGTGACAGCCACGTAATCACCGTCACCACCAAGCCCGAGCTGCCCATTGTGGTGGAGTCGGTTTCCAACTATCTCGCCGCCGGTCGAGTCTGTATAGACTCCGTGACCGTGGTTGAGGCGAACGTCGTTATTTTGTATCCGCCAACCGGGGCCCTGGGCCTGAACCGCCCCACGCTGCGCAGGGTTGGCGAATTTCTCAATAATCAGGCCTTCGACGAGGACATCTTTGGACTCGCCTATGAGGGCTGTCTCCGTCCGAGCCACTTCGACGGTCCGTTCGCTCGGATCATCCGCGATCCAAATGGCATTCGCGTCATAGTCCTCGAAAAACCGATTGGGGGCGAGCTCGTCTTGCGTGTCAACACGCCAAAGCTGGCGGTTATCGTAGAAGACCGCCTCGGCGTACCCGCAGCCACGGTAGCCGTCCATGCATTCCCCGTGCACAAACGGATCGGAAGGGAGATAGCCGGTCGCCCTCCAGGCCCCGTCGATCTGGGTCCATCCGGTGACGACCTGCGCCCCGCTTAGGATTGCTCCCGGCTCACCAACGAGCCTCTGCCGATCCTTCGGTGTCAGGGGTCTAGCGAGGCGATACACACCGGATGAAAAGCAGAATGTCTCACCTTCTGGTTGCGACTGCAGTTGCGCTTGCGGATCACTACCAGGCTCCAGCCGGATACCTTCGCATCCCGATGCTCCGCCGACCCTCGCCGGACTCAACTCAGCGGGCGGTGTCCGATCCGATGCTGCCGGAAGGACACCGAACGCCACGACAAGACCGGTGATGACCAGCGCACCCGTCAGGGCTAGAAGAACTGAAGGCCGCCTTGTAAACCAGCGCCGCGTAGAGTCCGCGCGACGCCTATCGCTCAAGGTGCCTGGCTCCGGCACCGCTCAGTTCTCTCAGATCTGCTTGCTGGCGAAACCAATCGATGGTTCGCAGCAGACCTTCCTTGACATCAACCACCGGCTCCCAGGACAGCGCCGTGCGCGCGAAAGTGATATCAGGTTGCCGGACTGTGGGATCGTCCTGCGGCCGCGGAACGAACCCAATTGGCGATGATGACGCTGTCAGATCGCGGATCAGCTCGGCGAGCTCAAGAACTGTGAATTCACGCGGATTCCCGATGTTCATGGGCCCGGCCAGGTCCGAGTGGAGGAGTCGAACGATCCCCTCGACGAGGTCATCGACATAGCATACCGACCGCGTCTGACTGCCATCGCCGGCGACGGTGAGAGGCTGGCCAGCTAATGCCTGACGGATGAACGTCGGGATAGCTCGGCCGTCTCCGGGACGCATCCGTGGACCGAAGGTATTAAAAATGCGGACAATTGCGGTGTTGACGCCATGAGACTTTCGGTAAGCCATTGTCAAGGCTTCTGAGAAGCGTTTGGCCTCGTCATAGACGCCCCTGGGACCCACAGGGTTCACGTTGCCCCAATAGCTCTCAGGTTGCGGATGGACCAGCGGATCACCATAGGACTCAGACGTGGAGGCGAGCAGGAACCTGGCCTTCTTCTCTCTAGCCAGACCGAGGGCGTGGAATGTCCCGATGGAGCCGACCTTGAGTGTGTGGAGCGGCATCTGCAGGTAATCGATCGGCGAGGCGGGCGACGCGAAATGTAGGACAGCATCCAGGTCCCCCGAAATGTGGACAAAAGCCGTCACATCTGCACGCACCAGTCGGAACCCGTCGCTTTCGAGAAGGTGTTCCACGTTACTTGCATTGCCAGTGGAGAAATCGTCGAGACAGATGACTTCGTAGCCTTCATCCAGGAGACGATCACAGAGGTGAGATCCGAGGAACCCAGCCCCTCCAGTCACAGCAGCGCGTCGACGCTTCATGTGTCCCCCTCCCCGGAACAGGTCGTACGACCGCCGACCGAACAGGTTCGGTCCTCGGGTAAAGACGTTTTGCTCGGCCACATGGTTCAAGCCGCGAGTACTATAGCCCGCCGGGAACCTAGGCCTGCACCCGGCTTGCGATAGGCCCCAGGAGCTGTGAACTGCCATGATCGAGATGCCCGAAGCAAAGCTCACC
>DASTFK010000349.1:0-2643 GCA_035719945.1 Nitrospira sp. | reverse complement strand
GCACCCTCCAAGGCCATTTTCGCCTGTGTCATGTGCACAATTGCGGTCCCCAATTGCTCTTGAACTTCAGCCGTCCGGCGCATGTACTCGCGACTGACATCTACAATCCATCGCCCGAGCACTGATTGCCATGTCGACGCGAACTCGTCGTGCATCCGCCGGCCACGGATTTCGGTGGCAGCAATCATGCTTTGATTGTAATCCGAGAGATACAAGTCAGCCGACAACACACCACTGCGAATCCCGCGCTGCGTGAAATTCACAATGGTCCGTCCCATTACTGTTTGTACCCTGGCGTCATGCTCTTGAGGAACCGTGGCTGCACGGTCCATCACGAAGGCAAATGGGCCACCCTGGATCGATTGCAGGTTACGATGCGCCATCATGGCCTGATTCCATTCAGCTGTCGCCGATGCCGTGATCTGGTCCGTGCGCTGTTGAAGTATCGCCCGCTCAACAATGGCCCGCCCCAAGGCCGGCTGCAGCCAGGCTGCCTCTGTTGAGGGGAGTGCCTCATCCATCGCTGCTGACTGCGACCCGTTGACGAGAAACGCACCGCTGGTTGCCACAACAAGTATCATCGCACCAAAAACGATCGCGCACAGACCGACACCCACAAGGATGTCTACGCTGTTGAAGCGATAGGGCATACGAACCTCCTTTCCGCATCGGGCAAAACCGCGGCCATGGCCGGGAGTTTCAGCCGACTCGGACATGTATGGTGAAACGATGCTCGAGAGAGAGAAATCGCGGTTGGAACACTACAGCTCGGTGACGGTTCACATGGCACAATCCGAGGGAGTAGGTCCCGTCTGGTGAGAGGCGAACACCTGGCAGGTCCACGCGGCTGGTTCTGGCTACCACGGAGGACCATAATGCAACCTCGCTTGCGAGGCGGCACAAGTATAGGAGAAGCCTACGCCCCCCTGCCGTTGAGCGTCAAGAGGTGGTCTCGCCTATCGGACCCAGGGCGGTGGGGTCGTCATTGGAGGGGTCATCTTCTCAATCGGGGACATGGGACGATTGGAAGGCTCGGGGCCGATCACTGAGCCTTCAGAGCGTGCCTCGCGCTTCAATCGCACGACAAGCCCTCCCATGACATCCCATCGCTGGAAATCCCGTCGTGTAGCTTTCGGATGCTGGTTGTGGCAATCCACGCACGATTGTACGAGCGCCAAGTCTGCCGAGATGGCTTTGAATTGATCGCCGTCAACAAACGAGGTCATCGACCGCTCTCGATTTTTCATGAGCTGGAGAAGCGCGTCCGATTCGGCCTGCGTTTTTGGAAAATTGGCCTGATTGACCGGCGTGAGCCCGATCAGGCCGATCTCGAAATTGTCGAGTTGATCGGCAGCAGCCTTGACGAACTGCGCGGGTAACGGGATGAAATGCGAATCCTTTTGCCACTCTTCGTTCGGCCTGACTCCTCCCTCCTTGGCATGCTCCACCACCTTGAGCACGTAAGCCGTCCTGAACGCTTTGACCACTTCGAGAATGTAGCGGGCGGTCAGCTCGAAAGACGGTTCGGCCGCTCGGATCGTCCAGCTTCCCGTTACTACAAATGAAACGACCACCGCCGCACAGAGAATCTTTTTCATAGCCACCAGGCCTCCAAGGAGAGGCACGAGCCTAGCCCATTGACCTAAACGTCGTCAACGAACCTCGGCAAGGGCTTCACCGCCGCTTTTCAGGGGATCTTACTAGCTAGTGGATCTGACGAAAGGAAGGTAGGACATAGGAGAGACCCTTGAAGTCGAGATTGATCACCCAAGGAGTTTATATGTGGATGGGGGCAGTCCTCTGGGCTCTTCTCTGTGTTCTAAGCGCCTGTAGCGGATCAGATAGCTCTCCGCCGGCGGCGTCACCGCCATCTTCTTCTCCGCCACCCACCAATCCTCCGCCTGGTGGCGTTGCAGGCCCTTGGCCCGTCGCAGATCTGACACTCTATGCATCGGCTCACGGCTTAAGCGGCACGATTATCGACGCGGGATCCGATGAGGCACAAAACATTTGGGCAGCGACGCCAGATACGCTCTATGTCTTGCGGCCTGGTCAAACAACCTTCACGCCGTTTACGGCCGCCAACGGTCTTCATATTCAGTCAATTACAGATACAACCGGCACCACGGTGAGCAATATCACGGCTCTAGCGGGTGGACACAGTAACGAGGTCTTCCTCGGATACCGAGGATATGAAGCAACCATTCCACCCCCGGCGCCTCCGTCGTGCTGCGTACCCAATGCAGATTTCAGCGATCCCAGATGGCATTTGGGACAGGCCGACAAAGTCACGCTCAATCTGGATGGAACGATCGCCGTCCAGCGCTATGAATTTCTCTGCGATGCCACGACCAACTGCTGGGAGGAGCGGTCAGCACGGCGCATAGTCTTCGGACATAATGGGACCGCCGCAGGACACCTGTTTATCGGATTCGACCATGGTGTTGTTCATGTAGCAAACGACACCTGGGGAGACCACATCCATGTGGAGACGAAGTGGCATTATCCAGACGGCCATATTGTCACGAAACAGGGCGAGCAATACGGACTCGCCATCTTTCCCAACGGAGACCTCCTGACCGCTTCGGGTTACGGCGTGGGGGGACAGTCTTGGAATGTCGATCCTAAAGCCTGGGTGCTGGG
>DASTFK010000348.1:0-5339 GCA_035719945.1 Nitrospira sp. | reverse complement strand
TCATAAAGCCTGGGTATCGCTTCCAGATTGTCGAGGGGCTGTTGACGAATTTTCATCTTCCCCAAACCACGTTGCTGATGTTGGTGTCTGCCTTTGCCGGCACTGAATTCCTGAGGCAAGCCTACGACGAGGCGGTGCGGATGCGGTACCGGTTCTACAGCTATGGTGATGCGATGTTGATTACCGGGCGTCAGGGGCTGGCCGGCAGCTAGAGCAGTTCTCGTCTGATGGTGATCGGAATCGTCGCTTTGAGCGACTGAGCGTAGGCGGCCAACGTCCGTTGTTGCTTTTGGAACAACACATCTTGGATGGCTCGGTCCTTTGCCCCAGCGGCTTTAGCGGGGTCGGGATCCGGCTGCCTCAGCATCAGGGCTTGGGCTTCCGCCAGTTCCGCAGGCGTCAGGGCGACGGCTTCACTCACCACCATGCGGGCCTTGAGGCTGAGCAGTTCCTTGGCCTGCACCCCTTCGAACATCGAGGGCGTGAGGTGATTCGCGGCCAGCAATCGTCGGTAGTGCTCTGGGTCGAAGCGGCCGTTCCTCTGGAACTCGGGAATTTGCATGATCGAGGCTCGTAAATCTTCATTGGAGACTGACAGACCCATGTTGTGGGCGGCGATGAGCCACACCCGATGATCCACGAGTTGTTCGACCACGTATTGCTTGATCGTTTCGTCTTTGAACTCTCCCGGCACTTTTTCTTTGTAGAACCGGTAGGTATTTTCGTAGGCGCGCTTGAATTCCTCCGAGGAAATCGAAAGGTCGCCGACAGTCGCGACGACGGAGCCGCTCTGTTCACCGAAGCCCCACCAACCCATGCCCACGATGAAGGTGATGGCGATGAAGCCCATGGTGATGGCCAAAAACCACGGGTACTTTTCATTTGCGAATCGAAGAACTTTGATCATCGATCAGGCCGTCGTTCTCTCTCGGAAAAGATCGCGGATTGTACGGCAGCGTCTCGGTCAAAGGCAAGTTCTTCGTCGTCCAAAGCGCCCATGGTCCGCAGCGTCAAAGAATAGTGATTCGTTTGTGCTAGGTGCTCGACTTTGTTATACTTTGCCCCTAATTATGAGGAGATCCCTGGCGAATAGGCTGGGATCCATCCATTGGGCACAGGGATCTACCCCAAGGCGACGGTTTTGAATCGGTTTATTGCCAAGCTGATCGATGTGTTTCTCGCAGCAGCGGCAACGGAAGTCATTGCCTCCGTGGGTTTCCTTGCAGGGGTAGCCTATCTGTTCGTTGCGGACGGATTTGCAGGTGGTCGAAGCATCGGGAAGCGGCTCATCGGGCTTCAGACGGTGCTGCCCGAGATCCGTGAACCGGCTGGATTTCGGGAATCCATCATCCGCAATATTCCTTTTGCGGTGGCCCAGTTGCTCTTTGCTGTTCCCTATGTCGGATGGCTGGCTTCGGCGGCGATTATCGGCTTTGAAGCGATCCTGATCATTGGCAACGAGCAGGGACGCCGGTTGGGCGACGAATTGGCTGGGACGCAGGTACTCGATGCCGGCCGGTTGGCCTTGCCGGATTAGCAGGGTGCACGGACATCCCCGGCTCCGTCGGGCGGTCTAGGAGGGAGACATCGTGGGTTTTACGAGCGACATTTTCGGCTGGTTCTCGAACGATCTGGCCATTGATCTCGGCACCGCCACCACCCTGGTGTACGTTCACGGAAAGGGCATCGTCTTAAATGAGCCTTCGGTGGTCGCCGTCGAGAAAAAAACGGAGAAGGTGCTTGCCGTCGGCGCCGATGCGAAGAAAATGCTCGGTCGCACGCCGGGGAACATTGTGGCGGTGCGGCCGATGAAGGAAGGCGTCATTGCCGACTTTGAAATGGCCGAGCAGATGCTGAAGCGCTTTATCCAGAAGGCCCATAACCGCAGCGCGTTCGTCCGGCCGCGCATCATTATCGGCGTGCCGTCCCGCATCACGCAAGTGGAACAGCGGGCCGTCAGGGATTCCGCTGAATTGGCCGGCGCACGGGAGGTGTATCTGATCGAAGAGCCGGTGGCGGCGGCGATCGGGGCGGGACTTCCCATCACCGAACCGTCAGGCAACATGGTGGTGGATGTGGGAGGCGGGACGACGGATATCGCGGTCATCTCGCTGGGCGGCATCGTGTACAGCGAGTCCGTTAAGGTCGCCGGCGACCGGATGGACGATGCGATCATGAACTACATCAAAAAGAAATATAACCTCCTCATCGGAGAGCACATGGCGGAGCGGATCAAGTTTGAAATCGGCTCCGCCTATCCGTTCGAGGAGCGCAAAACCATGATGATTAAAGGGCGTGACTTGATTTCCGGGATCCCCCGCACATTGGTGGTGGACGACGCAGAAATCAGAGAAGCGCTGCAGGAACCGATCGGAACGATCGTCAATGCGATCAAGGTTGCGCTGGAGAACACCCCGCCTGAGCTGGCGGGCGACATCATCGACCGTGGCATCGTGCTTACCGGCGGCGGCTCCTTACTGAAAGGCATGGACACCCGCTTCCGCGAGGAAACGAACTTGCCGATCATCACCGTGGACGATCCTCTGACTTCCGTCGTGCTGGGAGTCGGGAAGATCCTCGATGAGCTGGATCTGCTGGCCAAGGTCGCGGTCATGTCCCAGGCCAACACCTTCCGGTAAGGGTTCCATCCCGATCCATGTGGATGGTCAACGTGCGTTCTCCCTACGGTGCTAGGCGTCTGGCGCTAGGAATGTTTGCCCTTCTCCTGGCGGTCCTTCTCCTTTTCCCAGGACAAAGTCAGGGACTGTTCGACTATCTCGACGGCCCGGTGGGTCAACTGGTCCGGCTGCCGCTCGAAGCCGTGTCCTCGCTCGATCAGGGCATCTCCGCGATGTGGCAGCAGTACGTGTCCCTGCAACACGTGGCCGATGAAAATCGTCGACTGAAGCAGGAAATGGACTGGCTGCGCGGGGAGAACAACCAACTGCGCGAAGCAGCCTCTGCCACACATCGACTCACGTCCCTGCTTCAGTTCAAGGAACAGGTCTTGCCGGCCATGGTGGCCGCTCAGGTCATCGGGCGCGACTCGAGCAACCGCTATAGATCGGTCATTCTCAACAAAGGAGAAAGCGACGGGATCCAGAAAGACATGGGTGTGATTACTCCGGCGGGTGTTGTCGGCCGTGTGGTGAAAACCACCGGGGCCACCTCGGTCGTGCTGCTGCTCACTGATCCCAACAACGCCATTGCCGGGTTGATCCAGCGTACGAGAGACGAAGGCATCGTCGAAGGCGTTCCGCAAGGCCGGGCAAAATTGAAGTACGTTCCCATGCTGTCGGCCGTCAAAGAAGGAGATCGCGTGGTGACATCAGGGCTGGTGGGAGGCTTTCCCCGCGGGGTGGCCATCGGCACCATTACCGCGATTGATCGTGAGGAGGGCGCGCTGTTTCAAACGGCCGAACTCGCTACGGAAGTAGATGTGAACCGCGTGGAAGAAGTGCTGATCATTCAAGCGCCACAGAGTCAGTCGGCGGACCAGACCACACGACCAGATGCCGGAACGAAGCGACAACCATGAAAAAGTTTTTCGGCTATACCGGACTGGTCATGCTGCTCGTGCCTGTGCAAACCACTCTGCTTCCTCATGTGGCCATTTGGGATATCAAGCCCGATCTTGGGCTTGTGGTCGCGGCGCTCATCGGCGTGCTGGCGGGCGAACTGGACGGCCTCATGGTCGGCTTGGCGATCGGATGGATCCTAAATTTGTACTCGGCCGGTGATCTCTGGTTGAATCTCGTCACGACCGGCGGTGCCGGCTTGTTTGCCGGGCTGTTGGCCAGACAGGTCGCTGAAATCACTCCGACCATTCTTGCCGTCGGTGTGCTGTTCCTGTCGTTGGCCGGTGGGTTGGTGGCCGTATTGAACATGAAGTATGCAACGATGGCTGATACGTGGTGGATGGTGCAGTTCGTGGTGGTGCCGCAAGCCTGCTTTGACACCGCGGTGGGCGCCGGCCTGCTCTGGGTTCTCGAGCAGCGGTTCGTTGTGCCGCGCTTCGGGATGCTGGATCGATACTCGTAGGTCTGAATCGTTACCCCATGGCGACCTCCAGTCTACAGGATTCTGACTTTGCCGAACTGCAGCGCCGATTAGTGGTGTTGCGGGTCGGATTGCTGCTCGTCGTGGCGCTGTTGGCCCTGCGGTTGTGGCATTTGCAGATCCGCGAGGGGCCGTACTATCGGGACCTTTCGGAAAACAACCGCACTCGCTCAGTGATCTTGGAGCCGGCGCGCGGCCTCATCTTCGACCGCAACGGTGTCTTGCTGGCCAATAACGTGCCGAGCTTCAGCTTGTATGTCTCCCTCGAAGACGTCAAAGACCGCGAGGCGCTCATCGAAGAGCTCAGCGCATTGATCGGGATTGACCCGGAGCTCGTCCGTAAAAAATTGGCGGTGCGCGGAGCAAAGCAGCTGCCACGCAAAATCAAAGACCGGTTGACCCTGAAGGAAGCGACGCTGATCGAATCGCATCGTCTCGATCTGCCCGGCGTGATGATTCAAGTCGAATCACGCCGCAATTATCTCGGCGGAATGGCCGCGTCGCACGTCTTGGGCTATGTGGGCGAGGTTTCGGCGGAGCAGTTGGAAAAGCCGGAGTTTGCGGAGCTGCACCAGGGCAGCATCGTGGGGCAATACGGCGTCGAGAAATTTTTCGACCAGATCGTCCGGGGATTGGCAGGCCAGAAAAGCGTTGAAGTCGATGCCTTGGGCCATGAGAAGCGGACCGTACTGGTAGATCAAGCGCATGCAGGAGACGACTTGTATCTGACGATCGACGTGCGGCTACAGAAAGTGGCGGAAGATCTCCTCGGTCAGGAGTCGGGTGCCATCGTCGCCCTGGACCCCACCAACGGCGACATCTTGGCGATGGCCAGCCGTCCGGGCTTCGATCCCAATGTGCTGTCGCGGGAATTGACACCGAAGCAGTGGGTCGAGATCGTGCAAGACGAAGGGCGGCCGTTGAACAACAGAGCCTCGCAGGGCCAGTACCCTCCCGGCTCCACGTTCAAAGTCATGATGGCCGCCGCCGCCATTGAATCCAAGACGATGACGCCTTCTTCGACCGTCTTCTGCAACGGGGGGTATCAGTTCGGCCGGCGCGTGTATCATGACTGGAAAGCCACCGGACACGGCTCGGTCGATCTGCGCAAAGCGCTGATCCATTCATGCGATGTCTATTTCTACACCGTCGGACAGCGTATGGGCATCGACACCATGGCCTCCTTTGCCCATCAGTTCGGTCTCGGCGAAGAAACTGGCGTCGAACTGCCGTCCGAGCGGATCGGCATTGTGCCCTCGACGGAATGGAAGCAGAAGGCG
>DASTFK010000347.1:0-6556 GCA_035719945.1 Nitrospira sp. | reverse complement strand
CCCGACTGTAACCCGTCTTGGCCATCGCCCAGCTCCCTTGACCGGCCTGCCATTGCCCATGACAAGCCTTTGAACCGTCACAACAACTCGATTCGAGACTGGACGATCTCGACAACTGAATGACTTCTGACCAGATTGAGTGCTTGGTCCAACACCTGATTCACGTGCCGCCCGTCATTGGCGACGCAGGCCAATGCCAGCACCGCCTTCTGCCACAGATCCTGGCCCTCGATTTCAGCCACAGACAGATTGAATTTCTGCCGCAGCCGATCTTTCAGACTCAGAAGGACCTGCCGCTTGTCTTTCAACGATTGACTGTCGGCGATGAAAAGCTCGATCGTGCAGAGCCCAATGATGACGCTCACAATACGACCGGTTCATGACTGCTTACCCTGCCTTCTGCCCACCGGCTGCTCAACATCCCCGTCACAGTTTTGCGGCGATCTTGTCGATGGCATAGGCTTCGATCACATCGCCGGTTTTGATGTCACTGAAGTTCTCCACGCCGATGCCGCACTCGTAGCCTTGCTGGACCTCGCGAACGTCGTCCTTGAATCGGCGCAACGACCCCAACCTCCCTTGATACACCACGACATTGTCGCGGATCACCCGAACGCCTGCGCTCGCACGCGTAACGGTACCGTCGATGACGTAGGAACCTGCAATCGTACCGGATTTTGACACGGTGAAGACCTGACGCACTTCGGCACGACCGAGCACCCGCTCCTTGAGCGTCGGCTCCAGCAGGCCCTCCATCGCCGCCCTAATGTCGTTCAACGCGTCGTAAATGATCGTGTACAGTCTGACATCGACGTGTTCTTTCTCCGCAAGGTCGGAGGCCTTGGGCTCGGGTCTAATGTTGAATCCGATGATGATCGCGTTGGAAGCCGCCGCGAGCAGAACGTCAGATTCAGTGATCCCGCCGACACCGTTATGGATGACCCGGAGCTTCACCGCGTCCGTCGGCAACTTTTCAACCGCCGTCGCCAAGGCTTCCGCAGATCCTTGGACATCGGCCTTGATGACGAGAGACAGTTCCTTGACGGACCCTTCCTGGATCTTGGCGAACAGATCATCGAGCGAGACCTTGCCGGAGCCGGCCAACTCGGCCGCCCGCTGTTTGCTCGCGCGATCGTCCGCAATCTCACGGGCGATGCGCTCGTCTTTCACGGCCTGGAACACATCACCGGCCGACGGCACACCGGGCAGCCCGATCACCTCGACCGGAACCGACGGACCGGCCTGTTGGACCTTTACACCGGTATGGCTGATCAAGGCGCGCACTTTGCCGCTGAACGCGCCTACGACAAACGCGTCGCCGGCATGCAGGGTGCCGCTTTGCACCAGCACCGTGGCGACCGGGCCGCGGCCCCGCTCGAGTTTGGCTTCGACGACTGCGCCTTTCGCGTACTGGTGAGGATCCGCCTTCAATTCCAGAACTTCGGCCTGGAGCAAAATCATCTCGAGCAGCTGATCGAGGCCGGTCTTTTGTTTCGCCGAGACTTCGACCATGATCGTATCCCCGCCCCATGCTTCTGAGATCAAGCCGTGCTCAGAGAGTGCATTCCGCACGCGGTCAGGATTGGCGCTGGGCTTGTCAATCTTGTTCATGGCGACGATGAGCGGGACGCCGGCGGCCTTGGCGTGATGAATCGCCTCCACCGTCTGCGGCATGACGCCGTCGTCGGCGGCAACGACTAAGATGACGATATCCGTGACCTTCGCGCCACGCGCGCGCATCGCGGTGAACGCCTCGTGGCCCGGCGTATCGAGAAACGTCACTTGCTTGCCATGGACGCTGACCGTATAGGCGCCGATGTGCTGTGTGATGCCTCCCGCTTCACCTTCCGCGACCTTGGTTTCACGAATCGCGTCCAACAACGATGTTTTGCCGTGGTCGACATGGCCCATGATCGTGACGACCGGCGGCCGAGGCTCGAGCCGGACTTCGCCTTGCACCTGCGTGATGTCCTCGAGCAAATCTTCACCCGCTTTCTCGATGGCGATTTCCACCTTCACTCCGGCCTCTTCGGCGAGCATGGAGGCCGCCGCGACGTGCATCGACTGGTTGAATGTCAGCATCTGCCCCATGTCCATGAGCTTCCGCACGATATCTGCCGGACGTTGCCCAATTAATTCGGCGAACTCCTTGACAGTCATGCCCGGCGTGAGCTTCACGCTTTTTTTCCGCGGCTTGGTAATCTCAGCCGGGGTGCTGTGATGGACGTGCTTGCTGCGGTCGTCGCGCCGCTGTACAGGGATCGCTCGAAGGTCCTGCCACCGGGCGGCATCTTCCCGCACGCGCACTTCGTCTTCTTCCCGCGACCGGCCGGGCTTGCGAGCTTTTTTTAGCTTGTCCTTCGCGACTTCGGTCTGCAGCTCTTCGAGCACCTTTTTCTTGCCGGACAGCGCTTCAGGACTTGGTGGCGCAGCGGGTTTCGCGACCGCCGGCGGCTCAGCCGCCACCGGGGCACTGCTGGGAACATGCGGTTCGTGATGAACCACCGGGCTTTCCGCCGGCGGATGCAACGGTGACATCGTCGTGGGAACAGCGGTTTCCGCAGGGTGGGCTGCAAGCGGTTCGTGTCCGAAGGGTGCCGGTTCCTCAGTGGTCGGCTCATCGCGTTTTCGCTTGATGAGAATGCGGCGTTTGTCCGGTTTGGCTTCTTCAGTGGGGGCATGAACACCGGCGCCCTTGGCTGCTACTGGGTGATGGCCTCCTCCATCCGCATGTTTGTCCGGACGTCCGACAGCATCGGACTTGGTCCCTGTCTTTTGCTTGGGCCCCAGCTTCTCCAGGGCTTTCTGCACTGCATCGGGTTCGAGGGCACTGCTGTGGGAGGCGACGGTGATCCCCAGACGCTTGAGTTCCGGGATCAGATCCCGATTCTCCATCCCAAGCTGTTTGGCTAGTTCGTACACACGCATACGGTGAATTCGTTACCCTTCCGCCTCTTGCTGGGCCTTTTCCTGTTGACGTGCCTCTTCCTGCTGCCGTTGTGCTTCGGCTTCTTCGGCGAGCGCGGCCTTGATTTCCTTGTCACGCTCGGCCTTTTCTTTTTCGTACTCGGTCGCGCTGATGATGTCGATTTTCCAGCCGGTCAATCGGGCCGCCAACCTCACGTTTTGTCCGTTTTTGCCGATCGCGAGCGACAATTGCGAGTCTGCTACGACGACCAAGGCCGATTTCTTTTCCTCGTCGACACCTACTTTTTCGATGGTCGCAGGGTTCAACGCTTCCGCGATAAATACGCGCGGATCAGAGGTCCACGTGATGATGTCGATTTTTTCTCCTCGTAGCTCGCGCACGACCGCCTGAACCCGAGAGCCCTTAATGCCCACGCACGCTCCGACCGGATCGACTGCCTTCTCGCGCGACGTTACGGCAATCTTCGTGCGGTCGCCGGGCTCGCGGACCACGGCCTTGATTTCCACAATCTTCTCCATGACCTCGGGGACTTCCAATTCGAACAATTTTGAGACGAATTGTGGGTGGCTGCGGGTCAGAATGACCTGAACGTCCTTCGGGGTCCGACGAACCTCGAGTAACATGGCCTTCACTCGATCACCCCGGCGGTAGGTTTCGCGAGGGATCTGTTCCTGTATAGGGAGAATCGCTTCCGTCTTGCCCAAATCGACGAGGTAATTACGGCGTTCCATTCCGAGAATGATGCCGTTCACGAGATCGCCTTGCCTCGTCGAATATTCCTTCTGGACCGCTTCCCATTCCGCTTCCCGGACCTTTTGAAAGATGACTTGCTTCGCGGTTTGCGCCGCGATGCGGCCCAATTCATCCATTTCAATCAACGAACCGATCTCGTCTCCGACTTCAGCCTCGCTGTCGTACGCGCGGGCTTCTTTCAGAGAAATTTCTGCTTTGGGGTTGCTCACGGATTCGACGATGATCTTTTTCGAGACGACGGAAATTTCCCCGGTCTTAGAGTCGATCTCGACCTGGATATTCTCGGCCTGTCCAAACCGCTTTTTGGCGGCCGTCTGCAAGGCGGCTTCTATGGCGCCGATGACTTTGGTCTTGTCGATGCCTTTTTGCCGGCCGATTTCGTCGATGACGGAAATCAATTCTCGGTTCATAATTGGCTCTCCACTCCGACTCCGATGTTCACCAAGTGACCGCCCTCTTCGCCTCGGCGATGACCTTGTGTTCCAGCGTCACGGTCCGCGACGGGGCAGGCTCGCTCAGTTCCAAAGTCACCGCGTCGTCCCCCACGCCGGTCAATGTTCCCACTAGACGCCATTGCCCGGCAAGAGGCTCCCTGAGCTTCAGCGTCACCCGCTTTCCGATTGCCCGTCGATAATCTTGAATCCGTTTGAAGGGACGATCGAGACCCGGGGAGGAGACTTCCAGCGTGTACGCGTGGGGAAATGGATCGGCCACGTCGAGCGCAGGACCAAGCGCCTTATGCGCGCGCTCGCAATCTTCCAGCGTGACGCCTTCCGGTTTATCGATGAAGACCCGTACGACCGAACGGGGGCCTTGCCCCACGCAGACGACATCCGCCAGTTCCAGACCCAACGTCCATAAAATGGGGGACACTGCCTCGCTGATGCGGTCAACGACTGATCGGGACTCCTTCACCAACACCCCTAGCCCCGCTTTTCTCTGGGTATCGCTCGAGCCCAAACAAAAAAGTGGGCCTGAGCCCACTTTCCGGAGGTGGCACCTTAGCATTTCATCAACGCCAAAGCAAGGGGCCAGCTATCCAGTCTGCTCGAGAAATCGCTTGGCCAGGTTCCGGGTCACCGGACCGGGCTCGCCGCCCCCAATGGGCCTGCCGTCGATCCGTACGACCGACAACACTTCGACCGTCGTGCCCGTCAAGAATACCTCAGAGGCAGCGTAGAGCTGTGCCTTCGAAGGATACCGTTCCTGGACTTCAAACCCTTCCTGTCTGGCTAATGCAAGGACGACCTCTCGCGTGACGCCTGAGAGAATGCGCGTCCCTTCGGGCGCCGTGATCAGTGTACGGTTCTCGACGATGATCACATTACTGACCGATCCTTCTGTGACCTCCCCGTTTTTGACCAGAATGGCCTCGAACACGCCGGCCTGTTTTGCTTGTTGACGCGCAAGCACGTTGGGTAAGAGGTTGATACTCTTAATGTCGCAACGACCCCATCGAACATCGTCCACCGTCATTGCATCGACGCCGGCCATCTGCACGGCGGCCGGCAGCGGACGCAACTCTCGAACGGTCATGACAATGGTCGGCTCCAGGTCTGGCGGATAGGCATGGTCGCGGGGTGCGGGGCCTCGTGTGATCTGGATGTAGATCTTGGCTTCCGGGAAGGCAGCCAGGCGGAGACCTTCGGCGATGTAGTCACGCCACTGTTCAAAGGCATAGGGTTGATGGAGATCAATGGCGTCTGCACTGCGGTGTAAGCGGGCGAGGTGCGCGTCCAGCTTGAAGGGCCGGCCTCGGTAGGTGCGGATGACTTCGTAGACGCCGTCACCAAATTGAAAGCCGCGATCCTCGATCGACACCGATGCTTGAGCCAACGGCAGGAAGCGTCCGTTGATAAACGCTGTCTCGGACACGATCAGGGGCTCCTCTCAGCGGAAACGTTGATATGAAACACCCGTCGGTCTTCGGCAGTGAACTTCCAGCCCATGCGCTTTTCAAACACGACGTCAAAGGTTCCCGGCTTGAGCGCCTTGAACTCGAATGTCCGTTGGCCATTGTCGACCGCGTTGTTGCCCGCCACGCGCAAATAGTCGTCGCTCAGCAAGGCCAACGCCGTAGGATCATAGCTGGGAATCCACAGTTCCCCTCTGGTGCGATCCTCCCAGAGGTGGATCTCGATCGGTTGATCGAGCGTGGCTTGGATGACCTTGTCGTGGTCGTGCAATTCTTCCTTGACGTCAGGCATGTTCACCGTAGGGTACAGCGCTAACCCTTGCGACGCGGGCCCACGTAGATGTCGCCGCCCTCGACGCACACGTCATAGCTCCCGACACAATACCCGCCTCCATCGGTGCCCTGGCCGTTCCGAATGTCGAACGCCAGGTCATGCCATGGACAGGAGACGACGAATCCTTTGACGCGCCCTTCACTCAAGGGACCTCCTTCATGAGGACAGAGGTTGTGAATGGCGTAGACTTTCCCGTCCACATTGAACAACGCGATCGTGCGATTGTTCATCGTCACGACTTTGGACTGCCCCGGAGGCACATCGTCCACTTTGGCGACCGCTTGAAATCCTTCGATGGCCACTGCTCCCTCGCTTCTCGAAAAAATTGATGCTCCAACCTACATGCGAAGCGTGTATTTGAGTTCGCCACCCACCTCAGCGCCTGCCTGCTTTGCGAAACCCGCTGCAGTCTGGATCAGGTACCGCACGGATGGAGACGTGGAACCGTGCCACGGGCAGGTCTCCAACCTGCACGGCGGAACATTCTCGGCGATGGACACACTGTGTCTGCTTTCGTCCACCCAGATCATGTCAATGGGGAACCGGTATTCCTTGGTCGTCACACGATGGGGCCCGGTTGACTCGAAGATATAGATCATTCCGCTGTTCGGAGGCAATGCGTCCT
>DASTFK010000346.1:0-11981 GCA_035719945.1 Nitrospira sp. | reverse complement strand
ACAAGGTGGAACACACGCTGTTGGGCCTGCTCAAGGGAACAGCCGCACCGAAATTGCCGGCGACCGTCGTGAAGAGCCTGAAGAGTCACTTGGCAAGCGTTCGTCAGGCCCGTCAAGTGCTCGAAAAGGCCAAAGACGAGTTGGTGCGATGTAATCTTCGTCTGGTCGTGGATGTCGCGAAACATTACACACGCCGCGGCCTCACCTTGTTGGACCTGGTGCAGGAAGGCAATATCGGCCTCATGAAAGCAGCTGAGCGTTATCAGTACCGTAAAGGATTCAAGTTCAGCACCTATGCCACCTGGTGGATTCGCCAGGGCATCACCCGAGCATTGGCGGACCAATCCCGTACGATTCGCATCCCCGTTCACCAGACGGAAGCGTCGCATCGGATCTTGCGCGTCACGCGCCGACTCGGGCAGCAGCTCGGGCGTCCGGCGAAGCTTGAAGAGATCGCGAGCGTTCTACGCATGCGGCCGGAAAGACTCCATGAGACAGTCCAGGCGTTCCAGGAACCAGTGGCCTTGGAGCATCCGGTCGGGGATGGAGGGACGGAGTTCGGGGAGTTGCTGCCGGATCTACAGGCAGTGTCCCCGGATGCGCATGTGCATCGCACGGAAATGACACATCAACTCGACCGCATTCTGGAGAACCTCACACCCAGAGAGCAGACCGTCATTCGGCTTCGTTTCGGAATCGGCTACGACCAGCCGAGCACTTTGGAACAGGTTGGACAGAATCTCTCGGTCACGAGGGAACGAATCCGCCAGATTGAGGCCAAAGCGCTCAAGAAACTCAAGACACCTGCCATCAAGGAAATGTTCGCCGCTATCCAATAACACATCGGACGAGGGCGATGACGGGGTGAGGAGTCGGCTCCTCACCCCGTTGTTTTTTGGGCATGGCTTTTCCTGGGAGTGGAGTTATGCGAGAATGCTTCTGAGTTTATGCCACCGCCCAGCGCCACCTGCCGCGTTCTATGGATTACTAGCCTGATAGCATCTCTTGCCTATGGCTCCGCCTGGGGGGCAGCGAGTGGAAGTGCCACGTCCAGCGAGAAGAACCTTTCTGTTCCTGCCGTCGTCGCAAAAATCCGCTCATCCGTTGTCACTATTCTGACGCGGGGAGTGCCGGCAAGTCCCTCGCAGACCCAGTCGGGCTCCGGTTCCGGAGTCATTATCGACGACGGCGGATACATTTTGACTAACAACCACCTGGTGACCGGGGTCAAGAGCATGGTGGTCGGACTGTCCACCGGCCGTCTGACGCCTGGACGTGTCGTCGCGCGAGATTTCCTCCTCGACCTGGCCCTGGTCAAAATCAACGCGCAAGATCTGGTGGCTGCGACGCTGCATCCCAAGCCGGACCTGGAAATCGGAGAGTCTGTTGTGGCTATCGGCAATCCCCTCGCGCTAAAGGGAGGGTCGACCGTTACCGTCGGCGTCGTCAGCGCGCTGGACCGGTCGGTCTTGACTCCCGATGGCGAAACGCTCTACGACTTGATTCAAACTGACGCGGCCATCAACCCGGGCAACAGCGGCGGCCCACTGGTGGATCTATCAGGCCGAGTCGTGGGCATCAATGTGATCATCGCGCCGTCGGCACAGGCGATCAGTTATGCCCTCTCAATGGAAGCCATTTATCCCCATATCCAATCAATGATGGTCCGCGGATCCATCTACCGGCCGGACCTCGGATTCACCCCGGTCACGATCACCCCCAGCATCATCGCGAGTTTCGGCCTGGAAGGCGACCGCGGCGTGCTGGCCTTGGAGGTCGACTCCGCAAAACCAGCGGGGCTCGGCGGACTCCAAAACGGCGACATCATCACGGCAGTCGACCAGCATCAGGTGTTCAATATGGGTGATTTCTGGCATGCACTGCTTCGCTCAGGAGATCAACCCACGGTTCAATTGACCTTGCACGGGAAAAGCGGTCCGGCAACCCTTCAACTGCCGAAACCGGCGGCGCTCAAGGCGGCACAGTGACGCCCCTTGAAACGGCCATAGCGCAAACGCCTGGGCACGGGTCGCCAGTGAGAACGAATCCTCCTCAACCAGGTGTGCTGATGACGTTTAGAAACCCGGTGGGCTATTCAGCCGCCTGGTCGCTTCAGCAGGAATTCCATGCCGAACGGCTTTTGGGAAACCGCGCGGACACGCTGATGTTACTGCAACATCTTCCTGTTTATACCGCCGGCCGCCGAACAAGACCGGTCCATCTTCATCCAGAGGTTGCTTCTTCTGGCGATCTCGGCATCCCCATTGTGACAGTCAACCGTGGCGGATCGGTGACCTATCACGGACCTGGCCAGCTGGTCGCCTACCCGATTTTTGCGCTGTCACGCTATGCACGGGGAGCGAAGGCCTATGTGCACATGCTCGAAGAGGTACTCATTCGGACACTCCGAGCTTGGGATATCCATGGGTACCGGGTAGCAAAGGCACCGGGCATTTGGGGTCGCGACCGACAGGGCGAGGCCAAAATTGCCTCAATCGGCGCACGGATCGACCGAGGAATCACCTTGCATGGCTTTGCGCTGAACGTCACCAATGACCTTGTTCCGTTCTCACGCATCGTGCCCTGCGGGCTTGAAGGGTGCCGAATGACGTCCATGGCGCAAATGAGGCAACCGCCGGTCTCCGTGCATGTGGTGGCCGAAGAACTTGCCAAAACCTTTTCTACCGTGTTTCACGTTGAATGGGCTCATGCATCCCTGGACACGTTATGAGGATAGAGATCGACGCACAACGGGTCGTTGACACAAAGAAGGAACACTGACGCACGTATGTCTTCACTGCACGAACTCGATACGCCGACGTTCCGACTCGCAGTGGCGCAATTCGATCAAGCTGCGGAATTGATGGAACTGGATTCCAACCTCCGTGAGCGATTGAAACTCCCTCAGCGATCGCTGGTCGTCAGCGTTCCCATCCGGATGGATGACGGGCACGTCGAAGTCTTTACCGGGTATCGAGTTCAACATGATTCCTCACGCGGCCCTTCGAAGGGAGGGATTCGGTATCATCCGGAAGTCAACCTCGGCGAAGTCGCCGCGCTGGCCATGTGGATGACGTGGAAATGTGCCCTGGCCGACCTCCCCTACGGCGGAGCCAAGGGAGGGGTGGCCGTTGCTCCAAAAGCGCTGTCTCGATCCGAGCTACAGCGGCTCACACGGCGATACGCTTCGGAAATCTTTCCGTTGGTCGGCCCGGATAAGGATGTGCCGGCTCCGGACGTGGGTACGGACGCGCAGGTCATGGCCTGGATCATGGACACCTATAGCCAACAAGTCGGGTTCGCCGTCCCCGGCGTCGTGACCGGAAAGCCGCTTTCGATCGGAGGAAGCCTCGGCCGAGAGGAGGCCACAGGGCGCGGGGTGGTGTGTGTGACGCTTGAGGCCTTGCGGCATCTCAAAATCGAGGTCAGTGAGACCACCGTGGCTATTCAGGGATTCGGCAACGTCGGATCCCACACCGCCAGGATCATGCATGAATCTGGGGCCAAGGTGATTGCGGTCAGCGATGTGAGCGGAGGGATTTGCAATCCTCGAGGCCTCGACATTCCCAAACTGCTGTCGACCTACAAGTCCAGCGGTCAGACGCTCGCTGAGACGAAGCTGGGCGATCCGTTGACCAACGCGGAACTCCTCCAACTCAAATGCACGGTCCTGGTTCCTGCCGCATTGTCCGAACAGATCACGAAACACAATGCGTCGCAGCTCAATTGCCGTGTGCTGGCAGAGGGAGCGAACGGCCCCACGACCTTGGAGGCCGACCGCATCGTGCAGGACAAGGGAATCTTCGTGATCCCTGACATTCTGGCCAATTCGGGGGGCGTCATCGTCTCCTATTTTGAATGGGTGCAGGATGCACAGCGGTTTTTTTGGAAAGCGACCGACATACAGGACCGCCTCCGCGATCTCATGACATCTGCCTTTCAACGGACGCTGCAATTCGCCACGGCGAAGGGCACATCCATGCGCATGGCGGCGCTGATGACCGGAATAGACAAGGTGGCACAAGCCCATCTGAGCCGCGGCCTTTATCCATAACGCATGTTGATCAGCCACCAAGCGTCATGTATCGCACCGCGTGGAACAGGGGGTCGTCAGAGGAAGGAGCCCGGTTCAGTGAACCGAGAAACGGTCGGCAGATTATGGGAAGCGCATAAGCAGGACGGCTGGCCCCGCATCGCGACCCACCTTGAGGGTCCGCTGATGACACTCGACACGGTGATCTGTGGCTGCGTCGTCTATTTCCTGGACAGCGAGGAGGGACTCGACGAGCAACGCCGCACGATCGTCGGCGACTGTCTGGGCGACCTCGAGACCATAGAACATGAGCTCGAGGAGGATTGTCGTCCCTACTTTCAGCGTCTCCGTGAGCTGGGTGCCTTGCTCCTCATCGCACCTCCCAAGTCCTAGTGCACTCACCATGTTGTCCGATCTGCCGCCTTCCAAAAGCTGAAGCCCTCTCTGTTGGCTCGAAGGCAATGGGATGGCGCGTTGGACCGTTCCTTGCAACTTGATTTGCCCTCCGATAGAATACGCAAGGTTATGATTTATTGCCGTTTATCCACATCGGACATCCACACGGCCGTTCAGACAGGATACTGAGTCAGGATACTGAGTAAGGAGGGGTTGATGAAGGCGATGGTACGAGCGTACCTCCAGACTTGTCTGGTGCTCGGCATGATGGTTCTAGTCGGCGCGTCGGCGAACGCCGAACCCTATGAGCTGAGCAAGAACGACGTGATGGATCCTAAGGCGATTAAAAGTCCTGACATTTCTCTCTTTGGTGTCAAAATCGGTGACAGTGAGGCCAAGGCCATGGATGTCTTGGTGAACGAGAAAATCCCCGGCATCAAGGTCGAACAAGAAGCGTTATTCATCTTCTTGGTCGATCAGCGGAAACCAACCGGTCCCATGGCCGGCGTGCGCGTCCAGGACGGCAAAGTCGACCTGATCTTCATCAACAACCGTTTTGCCTATAAGACTCGTGGGCTATTTCGCAACGTGCTCAACAGCGAAAGTCCGGAGGATATCCGCAAACTCCTAGGCCACGAAGACTATGGCGACGAGAACGTCATGGGTGCGGTGTTGGCCTACGACAAGCAGGGATTCGTCATCAATTATCTGGGTAAAGACGTCAACATCGAGTTCTCACCGGTTCACTGATCCTCCCCATTCAGTCCCTAAGGACGGCCGGTCCTCGAAAAGCCGGTGCCTTTTCCATTCGCCGCTATCCACGCCATGTAAGGATGTCGAGCGCTATCGCGCTAGAAGGATGGGCCAGAGGCGCGCAACCCGTAACTGATCAAACTTGTGGCCGTATTCCATCGGCGATTGGAATTCAGAATGACCACCAGGAGATCGCTGCCGTTCTGGGAGACTTTGGCGATAAGACACCGCCCCGCTTTCGAGGTGAAGCCGGTTTTAATGCCTTCAACGCCGGGAATTCGACCGAGCAAACGATTTGTCGTGTGCAGAATATACGCATGAGTGCCATTCACCGGCATGATCATGGCGCGTTCCTCTTTCACCAGATTCCGGAAAATCGGCTGTTGCAGGGCGATCACGCTTAAGGTGGCAAGATCTTCTGCGGTCGAATAATGATCAGGGCCGTCAAATCCACACCCGTTCGTGAAGTGCGTATTGTGCAAGCCCAAAGCCGCCGCCTTGTCGTTCATCAAGCCGACGAACTGCGTTTCGTCACCGCCGACGTGTTCGATTGCCGCCAGGCACGCATCATTGGCGGACACAATGAGCATGGCCTTGAGCAGGTCGTCGAGCCTGAAGACCTGGCCTGCCTTGAGCCGCAAATGGGTCTTGTGCGCACGGGCGGCCGCTGGACTGACAGTGACCAAATCGTCGAGCCTTCCGTGCTCGAGGATCACGAGCGCCGACATGATTTTTGTCAAACTGGCGGGTGACAACCGTTTTCCGGAGTCATGCTCATAGAGGACGCGGCCAGTGTTGAGTTCTTTGAGGAGAATACTGTGGGCGGGCACGCGGCGCCACGGCAACGACTGGTCCTCGCTGACCGTATGTAGCTGCCTCGTTTTTCCGCTGGCACGTTTCGCTTGGACCGTTGCAGGGACGAGCAACACGAGGCACAGCGCCGTCAAGATGCAAGCGCGCATTCGACGACTGTGAGCAGACAACATGCGTGCGCCTCTCGTTCAGAGCGTAAAGGATTCCCGAACCTTCGTGCCCCGGAATCCGCTATCGATCACTTTGTGAAAAAATCGAAGAAGATCGGCGAGATCGATCCAAAATCCGCAATTGAGACAACGAGCATAGAGCCGCCGGTTCATGAGCGTATAGTGCCGCTCCACCATCATGAAGCCTTTGCACTTGAGACAATCCATCGTTCGAGGAGCCAAAAAGGTTGTTATCTGATGCGCTTCATCACCAAGGCGAGGCATCCGGCCAGGAGACCTCCGCCGAAAATCGTCGTGGTAAATGACAAGTATGGGCTCGCGCCGGCGCTAGGATGCGCCCCATCGAACAGATCGCGTACCCCTCCCTGAACCATGAGCACCGACAGGGTGAGGAGCACGCCCATGCCGAACCACCATGAGAAGGATCTCACCGCTGTCCTCGTTAAGGGCAGCCAACCGCCCAAAAAGCCGCGCCTGCCGGTCACTCTAGCCGAGGGGTCACGGACTGTCAAGCTGACAGCGCCGTTTCGACCGCGGGCTACGGAACGGCTTTGGATGAAGAAGCGGCGGTTGCCGGAGCTTGTCCTCCTTTAAGCCCGCGATGAAGAAAAATCGACACCGAGCCGTCGCCGTTGTCGGCCGTGACCAGCCCCGGCTCCTCGACCTCGCCGCTCGTCACGCGGTATAGCGCGATCGCGAAGGGCCCCGCCTTTGTGCGGTAATTCCTTGGCGGATACTCGAATGTGCCGTCGCCTCGGCCGAAGAGGATCGAGAGATCGCTGGACTGCAGATTGACGATGGCGACATCAACACGATGGTCTCCGTTAAAGTCCCGGGCCAATCCGTAGTTCGGGCCGGCGTTCGCACCGGAGTCTCGGCCTGCCTGGAACGTCGCATTGCCATTTCCCAAAAATGTTGAAAAGCTGTCCCGCTCCCCGTTGATGACAAGCAGGTCCCGGATATGGTCGTTGTTGAAGTCTGCAAAACTGACTCCCACTGGACGTCTGCCGGAGCGGTAATCCGTCGGCGACTGAAACGTCCCGTCCCCGTTGCCGATCCAGATGGAGACGGCGTTGGACATGGGGCCTCCATTCGTGACTACCAGATCAATTTTCCCGTCGCCGTTGAGATCCGACAAGGCAACCGAGGTGGGCGTATCGCCATATTCATATTGCGCTCCGTGCCTGAATTCACCGTTGCCCTGACCAAGAAACACCTTGATCTTGTCATTGCGCAACGCGACGACAAGATCCGCCACCCGATCCCCGTTCAAATCGTCGCTGGCAATGGATACGGGTGTCCGGTGGACCGGATATTGAGGCCCTTCAGTGAATTTGCCGTCGCCCCTGCCGAACAATACGGCAATTTGATCTCCGCCCGCACAGGCCAGCACGATATCCGGATAGGCATCAGCATTGAAGAAGCCTGTCGCCAGCGACCGTGGTTCCTGACAGACGTGCAGTTGCACTTGATCGTGAAAGCTCCCATCGCCGTTTCCGATCAGGATCGACAGCGTGTTGCTGCTCACATTGGTCGTCATGAGATCAGTCACGCCATCCTGGTTGATATCGATGGCGGTGATGGTCGTGGGGTTCTTACCGACCTTGTAACTCGCGAAGTAGTAGAAGAGATCGGGCGGAACGTAGGGGTCCTGCTTGGAACACGCTGCGCCCACTACCATCGTGATGATGCCGGACACGAAAAGCGTCCAGCCGTATCTTCCGGTCATTGGCTGCCGTGCCCACACGCCCAGGCCTCGTTCGTCCCGCAATCCTCGTTGAATCGCCAACTCTTGAAGGGGTTGAGTAGTATACCGGCGGCGGCTTTCTCCTGGCAATCAAGTGGGCCGCGGCCAGGCCCGATGCCGGCCGCCGACGCGGAGGAAACAGCCCTTTGAAAGTCGGCTCCGGTCTAGGGTAGACTACACTCCTTTTTCAAGGAGGAATCCATGGGCAACACGTTAAAGGTTGATATAACGATGTACGGGATCGCAGAAGTCCTGCACTGGTGCCATGACCGGAATAAGGGGCGAATCCCCGGCGTGGACACGGCTGGATTTGAAAAGATGAAAGCGCTGTTGGCGGAAAAGCCTCAATCAGGCGATTACTTCACGCTGGATCAGTTTTGGAAGAAAAAGGTGATGCTGGATCTGACCGAAGAGGAAGTGGCGCTCATCGACCGCTGCCTGTACGACATTCCGAACCTCGATAACGAACCTCTGCCTCAGATCCGCCACAAATTTTGGCCGCAACAGGCCGCCGCACATTAGCGCTCACTCAGGCCTCGACCTTACAAGGGACGGTCTGGGCCTGTTGAGACGCCTTTCGCAGGACTACAGCGTTCCTTCTCCCTTGAGATAGCGCCTGAATCGGTCCATCAGTTCGGCCCCCAACGTCCCCCCCTCCGGCTTCTTGGTCTCTGGATCGGCGAAGTGGCTCCTGATTTCCTGAAGACGTTTTTCAGCCTGTTCGTTGCCTTGTAATCGCTTGGTCTTTTCCAAGGCAGTGTCGAAGGCGTCAAAGGTCAATTCATTGTATCCGAAGGTGCGAATGCGTTTGACGGCCTTCATCATGGCCTGGTTGCGAAAGCCGGTGAGATGCTCGGAGTCGATTTCCTTCAAGCCGAGTTTACGGGCACGCCGTTCGGCGGCCTTCCGGATCCCGCTCCTGACAAAATCCGGCGAGGTTTGCAGCCGTTTCCACGCCTCATCAGTCCAGGCGATTCGTTCTTGTGGCGCATCCCACAGTTGTACGAGGGTTTGCTCGTCAATCTGCGCTAAGCCCTTCTCGCGTGCCAAGTCTTCCGTGTCACGTTTCAGCATGTCGGTCACGAATTCAATCGCGATCGGCGGCGACTGCTGAAGCTTTTCTCGAAGACGCGCCTGCGCGCCTTCCGTCCAGGGCAATGGGGGCAAAGCGGCCTCGCGAACATCTCCTAGGGCTTCCACCCGTTCGAAGAGATCCACATTGACTTCCATGTGGCCTCCTTCCTTGGCCACCTCCTCGGCGATCTGCTTAATCATCCCGCGCATGAATTCTGGCACCGTATTCAGCCGCTCCTTCGCCGCGGCGGTCCAGGGCAGCCGGCCCTGCGCCATCGCTTCCGCCGCCTCGGTCATGCCCGAAGCACCTCCCATTCCACCCATCATCTGGCTCTTGAACTGTTCGAGGGTCGCCTCGGTGATTTCCGCATAGCCCAGTTCCCGCGCCTTTTTTTCGGCGAGCCGACGGACCATGCCTCGCAGGAAGATTGGGGCACGCTCCATGCGTTTGAGAGCGCCTTCTGTCCATCGGACGTCGGCGGCGACCATGTCGTCGGAATCTGATGCAGCCATTGGGTGTTCCTCAATGCTAATTACTGGTTGAGCAATTCCTTGAGCTCTTTGCCGGCCTTGAAGAAAGGCACTTTCTTGGCTGGCACGGCCACGGTAGCTCCGGTCTTCGGGTTGCGTCCTTCCTTCATCCGCCTTGACCTGAGGCGGAAACTCCCGAATCCCCGGATTTCGGTCTTATCGCCGTTCTTCAACGAGTCCCTGACGCAATCGAAAATCGTGTTCACCACGATTTCCGCCTGCCGTTTGGTCAATGTCGTGACCTGCTCAGAGACACGCTCGATAATCTGCGCCTTGGTCATGTCCGACTCCCCTTTCGCTGTGGCGAGCGCCGGCCCGCCCTTCGACCGAGTTAAAACGCCATGAGATACTTGAAGCTGACGCCCGAATAGAAATCCAGCTTTGGAAAGAGCACCGACAAGCGGGACTCGATGAGTTCCCTGATCGAGAACCGTCGCCGCGGCTCCACGACTTTCGGCTCCCCCTCAATTCCCGCCAGATCTGCGGCAAGCTGTATGGCATCGTCCAAATTACCGAGCTCATCCACGAGCTTCGCTTCCTTGGCTTGTCGACCGGTAAAGATGCGGCCGTCGGCCAAGGCCTGGACCGTCGAAGGTTCGAGCGCCCGTCCCTCGGCGACGGCCTCAATGAACTGCTTATGCACGTCGTCCATGACAGATTGGAGCAGCGCCTGTTCCTCTTCCGTCATTTTCCTGAGCGGCGAGCCGACGTCCTTGAACTTCCCGCTCTTCACCACGATGCCCTCGACTCCAATCTTTTTCAGCAGACCTTCGACGTTGGCCGTCTCCATAATGACGCCGATGCTGCCCGTGAGTGTGCCCGGATTCGCAATGATGCGGTCAGTGGCGGCGGCGATATAATAGCCCCCGGAAGCGGCGACCGTGCCCATTGAGGCAATGACCGCTTTGTTGTTCTTATTCCGCACACGTTGCACCGCATCGTAGATTTCCTGGGACGGAACCACGCCTCCGCCGGGACTGTCGATCCGCAGGACAATAGCTTTGACGGACGGGTTCTCGCCGAACCGTTTCAACTCGGTGACGGTGGACTGAGCGTCCAGGATCACGCCCTCAACCCGGATGAGGGCCACCCGATCCTCAGTCGAGAGATCGAGATCGGGGAACAACAGATTCACGAGCAGAAGGAACGCGATCCCAATCCCTGCCAAAAGCAGGACCTTTCGAACGAGAGATCGCTTGGCCGGCTTGCTCGACGTTTCTTCACTCATAAAGGCTCTGCGCATCGGCCGGCGCGGGAGCCTGACGGTCCCGCGCCGGTGATCGCTACCTACTTCTCGTCGTCATCGGAGCCACGCTTCCGACTTTGCTTCGCGGCTCGGCCAAGACTCTGATCCGGCGCCCCCTGCGCAGCATGGTACTCGTCCACATGCCGCCGCTCGGAGTCCAATTGGTGGTCCCGAAGGCTCAGCGCAATTTTGCGCTCCTCCCGATCCACCTTGATGATCTTCGCGGCGACCTCATCCTGCAATTTGAACTTCTCTTCCAGCTTGGCGTTTTGATCCAACCCTGCCTCGCTGATATGGATCAGTCCTTCGACGCCACCTTCAAGCTCCACGAAAATCCCGAAATCTGCCACCTTACTGACCTTCCCGCTGGCCGAATCCCCCATGCGGTAGCGCGCAGGAATTTCGTCATCCCATGGATCACGGGTCAACTGCTTGTAGCCCAGGGACAGCCGCTCTTTTTCCTTGTCGATGCGAAGGACCACGGCCTCGACCTTCTGACCTTTCTTGAAGATCTCCGATGGATGCTTGATGTGCTTCGTCCAAGACATATCCGAGATATGGATCAACCCGTCGATCCCTTCGTCCAAACCGATGAAGGCGCCGAAATCCGTCAGGCTCTTCACCTTCCCCTCAATGCGGGTTCCGATCGGATATTTGCCTTCCACCATGTCCCAGGGATTGGGCGCCGTCTGCTTCATGCCCAGCGAAATCTTCCGGCTGGCCGGATCGACATTCAGCACGGCGGCTTCGACTTGATCACCGATGGCCACGACGCGGGACGGATGGCGGACTTCGTGCGTCCAGGACATCTCGGAAACGTGGACCAGGCCTTCGACGCCAGGCTCCAGTTCCACAAACGCGCCATAATCGGTCAGGCTCACGACCCGGCCCTTCACGCGTGTGCCGATCGGATATTTGCCGGCCACGTTGGTCCAGGGATCGGCCGACTTTTGTTTCAGACCCAGCGAAATCCTGCCGGTTTCACGGTCGTACTTGAGCACGCTCACTTCGACACGGTCGCCGACATTGAACATTTCCGACGGATGCCCTACACGGCCCCAGGACATATCCGTGATGTGGAGCAGGCCATCGATGCCGCCGAGGTCGATGAAGGCTCCGTAGTCGGTGATGTTCTTCACCACGCCTTGCACCACCATGCCCTCTTGCAGCTGCTCGAGAGTCTCCTCGCGGAGTTTCTCGCGCTCTTTCAGCAGGAGT
>DASTFK010000345.1:0-2071 GCA_035719945.1 Nitrospira sp. | reverse complement strand
AAGGGAAGCGCCAGCACCTCGTCCCACAGTTGGACGACGGGCGTGGACAACTCCATGAGCTCCTGCTGCTGCCGGTGGATCACTCCCTCGCGACTCTCCTGATAGACTTCGACCGTATACAGGCCCAGCTTGTCCAGGAGTATTGTGAGGTCCCACAGGATTTCGGCCAACCGCTTGCCGTCGTGCGCGACCCGTTGCTGCGCCAGATCGAACAACGGCTGCTTGAGCGAGAACACGAATGTCGCTGTTTCAGAGGGACTGAATCCCTGCGTCGCCCGCTTCTGCGAAATCTCGCCGAGATTGTCTTTCACCACCTTCCAATGGGGCGACGAGGTGTCATCGCTTGTGGCAAGCGCTTCTCCAAACAGTACCAAAAACTGTCGGGAGGACTCCCGCAGTTCGGATTCCTTCACCAGATCCCGCCTCAACGTCAGCGAGGACATTTGATACGCCATCCAATCTTTTACAATGGCATCCTGGTGTTTTCGGATTTCATCGCCCAACTGTGTGGTATGCCCCATGGAAGTCCTCTCCTTCTTAATGATAATTCGCCGCACAATTCTATTTTCGTTGTCTGCCCTCGCGCTCACGTCTCCGTGAATCAGTGCGGAGCCGAGCCGCTGCCGACGCGCATCACCAGCACTTCCCGCATCCTGCGGTATAACTCGTTCACCGCGGCCTCTTTGGTGAGAAGGAGGACGGCGCCGGCCTTCAACATGGCCTGGACGTTGTTCCCGCTTGCATTCACCGATAATCCGATGACCTGGATCTCAGGATAGGTCCTCGTGATATGAGCCGTCGCCTCGATGCCGTTCATCTTGGGCATATTGATGTCCATGACGACCAGGGTCGGGCGGAGCCGCTCGGCCATTGCCACGGCATCCTCGCCGTTTGCCGCTTCGCCGACCACCACCACATCATCATAGGACTCGAGCACGCTGCGCAATCCCTCTCGAACCATGGCGTGATCGTCTACCAAGAGCACACGGATGCGATGCCTTTCGGAAGGTGCCGAATTCTCTTGTGCCGGTGCCAAGTGTCCTGCACCCGTCATCAGGAATTCCGCATCCCCGCTTCGCGATGCCTGTTCCCTCGAGCCCACCCCCATGACAAGGCTTCGGACTCCGGAGCCGCGGCCGGATTCTGAAACGGGCAACGACAACATCGCCGTCGTCCCCTTTCCCAGAGAAGAGAGGATCTCGAAGGCGCCGCCGAGCGCTTTCATGCGTTCTCGGATACTGAACAGCCCGAATTTTGAGGACACGGTCCCTTGCGGAACCTCGGCCGCCGGCGCGGACGTATCGAATCCGACACCGTTGTCTGTCACCTCTATGTGCACCCTGCCATCCACCTGTTGAAGCACGACAGTCGCCTCAGGCGCGCGGGCGTGCTTGGACGCATTGATCAAGAGCTCGCGGACGGATTGAAACAGCAACACCGCTTGGTCTTCGGGCATGGAAATCTCGATGTCCGGAACCCGTACGGTCACCCGCAGGTCGTGCCGTTCCATGTAGTTGGCCAGCCACGTGAGACCGGCAGCCAAACCGTGTTCGTGCAGCACGGGAGGGCTCAGGTCGGCCACGAGTGTCCGCGTGTACTCGAGCGCCTCGCCTAGCACGTCGTCGGTTTGCTTCATGATGTCAAGGGCGCGGGGCGCGACTTGCGGCAACCGCATCCCTTGTCCCAATTTGAGTTTGCCCAGCACCAGCATCTGCTGGAGATGGTCGTGAAGCTCCGCGGCCAGCCGTTTGCGCTCACGCTGCTCGGCCAGGTTCAGTTCGGTCGCCAGCGCGCGGAGCCGGGCTTGTGACTGCACGAGCTCCTGCGTACGTTCTGCGACCAATTGCTCAAGCTGCGCCGCGAATTCCCGCAGACGTTCCTCGCTTCTCTGCAGAGCTTCGCGTGCCAAGACCTGCACCGACACCTCGCGGAAATAGCACACGACACCCAAACGACCGTCGGCCAAGAGAATCCGGTCGATCCGCCATTCGTAGGATTCGGTGACATCCCGGTCGAGCCGTCGTTCGATCCGCTCCGGCGCAATATAGGGCTCCCCGGTCTCCAGCGTATG
>DASTFK010000344.1:0-3367 GCA_035719945.1 Nitrospira sp. | reverse complement strand
CGCAGTCAGCCGCGTGGAAAACGTGCCGGCTGAACTGTCTCCGATGCTGGAAGCAATGGGCTTTAGGCTGGTTCCAAAAGATCCAGATTATCTCTATCGAACTGATGCATTAGCCCGGTTGGCCGGTGACCGGTACAAGTCTCAGCGGGCGCTCTGCAATCGAGTCGAGCGTGAAGGAGGGGTGCTCATTGAGTCCTACCGTCCGCGCGACCGCGTGGACTGCCGACAGTTATTGGAGGAGTGGAAACGACAGAAACGCGCCCAAGGCTCCGATCCCTACGCGGAGTTCCTGCTCGAGGATGCGGGCTCAGCCCATGAAGTCGCCTGGTCTCACGCGGCGGATCTCAACCTCGTCGGCTTAGTCGTTCGCAAACACGGTCGGCTCTGCGGCTACACGTTCGGATACTGGTTGGACAAAACAACGTGGTGCGTGTTGTTGGAAGTCGCCGACCGCACCATCCCGGGAGTAGCCCAATATCTTTTTCGTGCCACCTGCCGCAAAGCGCTGTCGGACGGCGCTGAATACATCAATACCCTCGATGATTCAGGGCTGGTCGGGCTGCGCGAATCGAAAGACGCCTATCACCCTGTGGCGCGGAGGCAGAGCTTTATTTGCTCCGAGACCCCGAGGCCATGAGCAAGCAAGATTTCCAACAGCCGCTCGACTCTTCACGCTACCGTTGGCTGCCCCAGCTCATTGTCTTGATGAACCTCGTCGCCGTGGCGGCCGCCGTATTTCTCCTCCGCAGCGTGGAGCACCGGCTGGTTTATTCCGCGGGGGAAGAGTTGAGGATCGCCGCTGCGGAGGTATCGGACAAGCTCGACCGTCTGCTATTCGAACGGTACGGTGACGCCCAGATGATGGCGCATGCATTCGCCCTGCAGTCGTCCGACCCGACGTATCTCTCCAGCTACCTCGGCTGGATGCAGACCAACTACCGGCCGGTCTATTTGTGGTTGGGGGTGACGGATCGCGATGGCACCATGATGGCGGCCACGGACGCCTCATTTCGCGGCCGGGACTTTAGCCGGACCGGGTGGTTTGAGCGTGCGCGCGCAACGAAGAACATCCAGATTGACGACATCGCGGTGCACGATCCGGACAATGGGACCGAGGCCATCGCGTTCACGGCGCCAATTTTGGACGCGGCCGGAACATTTCAAGGCGTCGTCACGAGCCGCGTGGCGACGTCGACGCTTGAAGACGTCACCACCAGAACGGTGCGTTCGCTTCAATCCCGGCAGGAGTTCGCCGGAGGCGTCGCGTTCCAAATGGTGACGTCCGAGGGAATGGTTTTCGTGGATTCGGATCTCCTGCACAAGGCACCGCTCGATCGTCCGCAATCGGATCTGCTTGCGTCGAACACTCCTCCGTTCGGCGATGCGGGAGTCGTCGAGGAAGAGTTTCGCGGGCGTCCGGTCGTGACGGGCTTCGCACGCACGAAAGGGTTTGGCGACTTTCCAGGACTCGGCTGGCATGTGCTGGTCCGTATGGATCGCGATCGCATTCTCGACCCGATTACCTCGATTTTGTGGAAGGTGGGAATCACGGGCGCGGTTGTCTGGATTCCCATGGTATTTCTGCTGTTCTGGTCCACCTCTCACCTGCGCGCGGAATATCAGCAGGTCCAGCAGGAAAGCTCGTGGGCGCGCGCGGCCGAGGCGGCGCTGCTTCAGAGCCAGGAGCGCAACCGGGCGATCGTGGAAACCGCGCTGGATGCGCTGGTCACCATCGACGCCACGGGCATCGTCACGGATTGGAACGGACAAGCATCCACCATTTTCGGATGGTCGCGCGAGGAGGCGCTGGGACAGCGTCTGTCGGAATTGATCATTCCTCCAAAAGACCGGGACAGCCATGAAGGAGGACTGCGGCAGTACCTAGCCACCGGCGAAGCCCGTTTTCTCAATCGCCGGGTGGAGGTGCAGGCGCTCCGCCGTTCAGGCGAGGAATTTCCCGTCGAATTAGCCATCTCTCCGGTGCGCGTCGGGGGCACCATTTTTTTCAGCGCCTTTATCCGCGACATCACTGAGCGGCGTGAAGCGGACACCAAGCTCAAGGAAAGCGAAGTCCGCTACCGCTCGGTGGTGAACGCCCTCGATGAAGGCGTCGTCGTCATCGACGCGGAGGGGGTTGTGCGCACCGGCAATGCGAGCGCCGAGCGCATCCTCGGATTACCGGCCGAGGAGTTGACCCGACGGTCGTTGCACGATGCGCAGTGGCGGACGATCCATGAAGACGGCTCTCCCTTCCTCTCGGAAGACTATCCTGCGGCCGTCACGTTGAGGACCGGCGAACCGCGCGCCAGCGTCGTGATGGGTGTGTACCGGCCCGACGGGAGGCTGCGGTGGATTGACATGAATTCACGACCGTTGCCGGCCGAAGGGGGGAGCGGGCCGGCGGCCGTTGTCGTCTCTTTTTCCGACATTACCGAGCGCAAGCGTGCGGAAGAGCGGCTCACTGCTCAGTATGCGGTCACGCGCGTGCTGGCAGAATCCCGCAGTCTTGAAGAAGCGGTGCCGAAGATCATGCAGGCCGTCGGGCAGAATCTGGAATGGGACTGTGGAATTTTCTGGCGGGTGGATCGCAACGCGTCGCTGCTTCGTTGTTTGGATCAATGGCGGTCCCCCGGTGTTGGAGCCGAATCGTTTCTCGAACCCACCTGGGAGCGGACGTTCAAACCCGAGGAAGGCCTGCCGGGCCGTATTTGGACAAGTGGGAAAGCCGCCTGGATTACGGATGTCGCGCAGGATACGAATTTCCCCCGTCAGGGACTGGCCTATGAGGTGGGATTCCACGGCGCCTTCGGATTCCCGGTGCGCGTGGGCGGCGACATCGAGGGTGTCATCGAACTCTACAGCCGGCAGGTTCGTGTCCCCGATGAAGAACTGTTGAAAATGATCGAGGACGTCGGTCTCAAGCTGGAACAATTCGGCGACCGCACGAGAGCCCAGGAAGCCTTGCAGCAGACGGAGGCGCAGCTGCGACAATCGCAGAAAATGGAGGCCGTCGGACGGCTGGCAGGTGGTGTCGCGCACGACTTCAACAATCTTCTGACGGTGATCCGCGGCTACAGCGAGCTACTGCTCGCGCGCCTGGCACCGGACGATTCGATCCGCAAGGACATGATCGAGATCAAAAAAGCGGCGGATCGAGCTTCGGGGTTGACCCGGCAGCTGCTGGCCTTCAGCCGGCGCCAGTTTATCGCCCCGAAGGTCATCGATCTCAACGCCCTCATCGCCAACATGGATGGCATGCTGCGCCGTCTGCTGGGAGAGGACATCGTCGAATTGTGCACTGAATTAAACCCACACACGGGATCGATCAGAGCGGATGCCGGGCAGATCGAGCAGGTCATCATGAATC
>DASTFK010000343.1:0-6559 GCA_035719945.1 Nitrospira sp. | reverse complement strand
CGAGCTTGGCTTCATAAAATGGCGAGCCCACGAGCCGGCCGTTCGGCGCATACACACAGATGACGCGCACGCCGCCGCATTCGGCAGCGACCATCCTCGCTTCAGCCTGCGGTTCATCGTCACCGATTTCAGACGACCGTGCCGGCCGTAACGGCTCTCCAAAATTCGCAACAACGCCACCGATGCCGCATCGACTGGCGATCGCAACCCCGTTCCACCGACCCTCACCATGGTGCACCAGCTCGTATTCGGCCTGCTTGAATGTTTCGACAGGCGCATCCGCGTCCGCCAGCTTCGTTTCCTGTATCAGAAGCACGTCTGGCTTCGCCCGATCCAGCCACCACATGACCTTTTCTAGGCGAGCCTTCAGCGAGTTGACGTTCCAGGTGGCAATCCGCATGCCTAAAGCTTCTCCCATCTCGGCTGAGTCTTATGGCGGTAATCACTTTGCATCATGGAAGATCACGCCGAGAGTAAAGCGTGACCCGGAGTGAACCGTGCTGACGCCGTGCCGCATATTGACTCGATAATAGCCTCGGCCTCCTTGTACCGGACGGTGCCTCGTCGCAAAGATTACGATTTCGCCCTGCTCGGGAGCCAGGACCTCACCGCGTGATTGCATCCGGGGTCGCTGTTCCACGAGCAGAAACTCACCGCCGGAAAAATCGCGGTCAGGCCGACTGAGGAAGGCGGTGAGCTGCAGCGGGAACGCGACCGTTCCATAGATATCCTGATGAAGGCAGTTATAATCCCCGGCACCGTAACGAAGTAACAACGGTGTGGGCTTGGTCTGTCCGTTCCGACGACAGAAGGCGAACAATTTATCGTGGCTCAGCGGAAAAATATCCCGCTGACCCAATGCCTTTGCCCAGGCATTGGCGATCACCGCGAGACGAGGATAGATTGCTTCGCGCAGCGTTTGGACCAGCGGCGGCAAGGGATACGTGAAGTATTTGTACTCCCCCTCGCCAAACCGGAAGCGCTTCATGTCGATCCGGCTTCGGAACAACTGGTCCTTGGTGTACAGGGCGACCAGAGCATCGCACTCTTCGGCTGTCAGCAACGGGTCAGTCTTGGCATAACCCCGTTGCCATAACGAGGCTTCTATCGCTTTCCAGTCTAGCTGGGCCAGTCTGTCTTGGATGTTGACCACTTCAGCCAATTCGTCCTAAGTAATGGATTTAATTGTGCACGGACCCTATGTCGATTTTGGTCATCGAAAGCGACTATGTGTCAAGAACTGTGTTTCACAGTCAAATCGGAGGTCGAAGCCATGAAATATCTGCTCATGCGTTGCCACGAAGAGAAGAAATGGGACTCCATGTCCAAAAGCGAGTGCGACGCCGTTATGGAGGAGACCATGGCCTATTGCGAGGCGCTGAAGAAGAGCGGTCAACTCCTTGCGGTGGAGCAACTCGACCCTATAAAGACGGCCATAAGTGTAAGAGTCCGGAGCGGGAAGTTGTCCGTGACCGACGGTCCCTATGCTGAAACGAAAGAGCAGTTCGGCGGCTTTTTCCTGATCAGCGCCCGAGATCTGAACGAGGCGATCCAGGTGGCTTCGAAGTTTCCGTCGGTGCGGTTCGGGACCATGGAGGTGCGGCCGGTCAGGGACATTCCCGGCAGCGGTACCGTGGCGGCTGCTTCATAAGGGTTCAGCATTGAAGAGCCCTCAATCTTAGAAAGGAAAAATCATCGTGGGAACCAATACTATTCGGCTTCATCGCGTCTTTCGTGCAGCTCCAGAACGGATCTACCGGGCATTTCTCGATGCGGATGCCATGGTGAAGTGGCTGCCGCCAAATGGATTTACGGGGAAAGTTCATCACATGGATGCCAAAGTCGGCAGCACTTTTAAGATGTCGTTCACGAATTTCACGACAGGCAAGAGCCACTCGTTTGGCGGCAAATATCTTGAACTTGTTCCCCATGAACGCCTTCGGTACACGGACAACTTCGACGATCCGAACCTGCCCGGAGAAATTCACGTCACGGTCACGTTGAAGAAAGTTTCGTGTGGAACGGAAGTAAATATTGTGCAGGAAGGCGTACCGGACGTCATTCCCGCTGAGGCATGCTATCTCGGCTGGCAAGAATCGCTCATCCTTCTGGGAAAACTCGTCGAAGCCGAGATACCAGACTAGTATCGCCGGCTGAAGAATAGAAAGGTTCGCACGCCGGCACAATTAGGTGAAGAGTAGCGCAGGCGGAGGCAAAAGGGGTGGGGAGTCTTTTGCCGACGGATAAAAAGGAGGCTGCATGAGCAAGGTGAAAGTCGCGGCGTTTACGGTGTCGCTCGATGGATTTGGTGCGGGGCCCCGACAGGATTTGCAGAATCCGCTAGGGGTTCGCGGGGAGGAGCTGCATTCCTGGTTTGTGGACACGGACGTCTTTAAGAAAATGAACGATCAAGGCGAAGGGTCGCATGGCATCGACAATGATTTTGCCGCGCAGTCAATGGACAATATGGGCGCCTGGATTTTGGGGCGGAATATGTTCGGGCCGGTGCGCGGTGCCTGGAAAGACGAGTCCTGGAAGGGCTGGTGGGGGGATAATCCGCCGTATCACACGCCGGTATTTGTGCTCACGCATCACTCGCGCGCGCCCCTTACGATGGAAGGCGGCACGACCTTTTACTTTGTCACCGATGGCATCGAGTCGGCCTTAAAGAAAGCGAAAGCGGCGGCCAAAGGCAAAGACGTTCGGATTGGTGGCGGCGTTGCCACGATTCGTCAGTACCTGATTGCCGGCCAGATCGATGAGATCCACCTAGCCATTTCGCCGATATTGTTGGGAGAAGGGGAGCATCTCTTTGCCGGCCTCAATCTCCACGCTCTCGGGTTCACATCCATCAAAACCGTTGCCAGTGAAAAGGCAACGCATGTTCTGATCAAAAAAAAAGGTAAACGGGTCGCCTCCGCTGCATAAGTCCTTCCGAAGAGACTGATGCCGACCTGAGATCGGCTCATCATGCCTTACCTCGCTTCAACGGGTAATAAGCCCATCGGTGATGCCGTAGGCGACGGCATAACAGACGAAGATCCCTTCAGGGTTCTTTTTCTACCAGATCGATTGCCGTATCCGCTTCCAGTGCAAAACGGCCTCGGCCTCGCTGGACAAGTCTCACCTCGGGGCATTTCTGCTCAAGGCGTCGGCGGAGCAGGATCAGGCGCGTTTCGAGATTGTCCTTTAACTCCGGTAGTCCGAGCCAAGAATCCATCCGTAGCTCCCGGTTCGTGAATTCCACCCGGCCCTCGTCACGATACTGCTTCAGCAAGCGCCAGAGAATCCTGGCCGGCACATTACGAATGAGATAGTCGCCATCCACGCAGATGCAGTCGTCCTTCTGAAAAAAAGTGAATCGGCGTTTAACACCCGAGCGAGACGCAGGGATCGCGTCTGCACTTCTGATCCGGTCCATCGGCGCATCGTCCGTCTCGCGGCTGAGTTGGTCGATTGCGGTTGCGAGATGCGAACCTATGGTGGTCAGCAGGGTGTTCTCGCGCGGGAGAAAGGCGAGCGGATCTTTGCTTTCGACAGCCAGCACACCGACCAAACGTCCACGACTCACGAGAGGCACGGCGATCTGACTGGCCGCGTCGGGGAGACCGGGCAGGGGGATTTCTTGTGCAATAGCCTCGGTTCATCCTAAGGCTTCGGCGCGGTCCCGCACGGCTCGTGCGTATCGCAAGCCATGATCCATTGCCGATAGATAGAGCGTCCGCCGAGCACGCGCGACCATGCCGATGAGGCCTTCGCCCACTCCAACCTCGGATCCCACTCCGTTTTCTGCATAGCCGTGGCTCGCAATTGTCAGCAGCTTCCCATTCCGCTCATCTGCGAGCAGGATCTTCGAATGATGGAATCCAAACTGCTCATCAAGGAGCTGCAGCGAGGCCTGAAGCACTTCATCGAGCGCCTGTGCCTTATTCAGGCGCTCGGAGATCAGCCGTAGCGAGACCAGGCCCGAGTCCACAAAGAGGCGTGATGAACGCTCGGATGGTTGAGGAAAAGGCAGCCGTGTGAATCCCTCCAAGCATTCGACATCGAGCACCTCGTACACATCGGCGGCCAGTAGGCGAAACACGTCAGTCATGCCCGAGTAGGATGCCACCGCCTGGAGTTGAAGCGACATGGACTCGAACAACGGGCCGGTCGATTCAGAATGAGCAAAGCGGAGTCGAAAGCGATAGGCATGCAACGTTCGTGGGTCGAGGGCCATGACGCAGGCAAAAGGATTCTCACGAACGTTGCGATGGGTCTTGTTGAAGAATTGAAACGAAATGGCCACGTGTTTCGTGTCCACATAGTAGACCTGACTGATAAACGTGATGTTCGGCGTACCGTCGCTCGCGCAGGTACTCAAGGCTGCGGGAACGATCCCTTGAAAGCATGCCCATAGGTCCTCAAGTTGCAGCGACGTCTTTTTCATTGCCCGATCTTCTTTCCCGCGCCCGGCCCTGGCGTCTGATCGAAGACATCGGTGACGGTCATTTCCACGGCGACGGTCGGTTCGGCGATCCAGGCTTCACCCAGCGAAGAGGGCACGCCAATGGCCGTGAGCTCGGCCATAAATTCACGATGCCACCGCTTGCTCGCATCTCGATCAACGGACGTGACCGGTCTCGTGCCGCGGACCTGACCTTTCAGCTGGCAGGTGATGTGGTCCGTAGGTCGCGTGCACGTCACTGCAATCTTGCCGTTTTCAGGCAAGTTCTCGATGGTCTTGCCGGCGATCGCTTTGGACAGAAAGATCGTGACGGTGCGCCGGTCGGCCGCGATGTGGATGCCCCACGCACGCGTGCATTCCGGCATGAGTGACGCATCGCGAGTGCCGACCATGACCGAGATGCCCGTCTGGAGCAGAGCGACGATCGAGTCGGGAATCATGAATCGATGTGGCGGTTAGGAAAGATTTAGGCAAACCTTAGCATAGTTTTAGGAACCGTGTCGCGGACCTCCATGCTAACTTTCACCCACACAAAGGAGCGCGTTCACGTGGAGCGCGTCAAAAAGGAGGGAGGATCCAATGCGAAACTCGTTATACACTTCACTGATGGTGTTGTTCATTGCCGTAACGTCTGCGCCAGCCTGGGCGGAAGATCCCGGCCGTGCCGCTGTACGGCGCAGCGGCGAGACGACTGTGGTGTTTGTGGCTCATGACTACGGCTTCAGTGGCCCTGAACGTATTTCGGGGGGACTCACGACCGTTCGGATAGTGAATGAAGGTCGCGACCTTCATCACATCCAGTTCTTGAAATTGCTGCAAGGCAAATCAGCCGCCGACTTCCGCGCAGCCATCGCGGCTGATCCAAGTCGGCTGCCAAAATGGGTGCAGTATGCCGGTGGACCGAACGCGCACCTCCCGGGCAGCCAGGCATCCGCCACGGTAAATCTGACCGAAGGAGACTATGTGTTGATGTGCTGGATTCCGGACAAGAACGGCGTGCCGCACGTTGCGCTGGGGATGCAGAAGGCGCTGTTTGTGCGAGGCGGAAAGCCGACGAAGGTTGCGAGGGCTAAAGCCTCAATCACCATCACGCAAATTGATTATCAGTTTATTCTCTCAAAGCGAATTGAAGCGGGCGTTCATACGATCGAAGTCCTAAACCATGGCACTCAGCCACATGAGCTCGTCGTCGTGAAGCTTGCACCGGGCGCCACGGTCCAAGACGCGATTGCCTCCTTCGAGCCGGGCGCCTCCCGGTCCCCTCAGGGTGAATTGGTGGGGGGAATTACCGGAATCGAAAGAGGGGAGCGCGTGCATTTTACCGGCGAATTCGCTACTGGCAGATACGGGCTCATCTGCTTTGTTCCTGACGCCGCTACTGGGCGACCACATTTCCTTCACGGGATGACGACCGAATTCACGGTTGAGTGAACGAATGCTCAAGGCCGAGCGGGGGCTGGTAAGAACGAAGTCCGGTCAGAGTCTGGAACCTGACCGGACTTGCCCCCTGGTCAGGAAGCGGCCTTTCAGTCGGCGTGTGTCAGTTCGTGACTTAAGACATTGCCCATCGTCACGGCAGGGAGTGTGACGGCTACTGAGGCTTGGAAACGCTCTGCGGCTGGCCGTTGCGAAATTTCTCCCTCTCAGCCTGCTGTTCCTCGACTAGTTTATAGGCGACGTAGTATTTATAGATGTTGGCCACATAGGTGACCGTTTCCTCGCCGATTCGTCGCGCGGCGATGATCTCGACGTTGTTAAACCAAACGTTCGGATCCAGCCCCCGTTGCGCCGCTTCCTTCCTGAGTTTCTGAACACGGGCTGGCCCGCAATTGTAGGCGGCAAATGAAAAGAGGAGCTTGTTGCGCGTATCCATGGGCTCGTTTTCAAAAAATTGGTCCCGCACGAACCGCATGTACTTGATGCCGGCATGGATGTTCGGTTCGAGCTGTGTCACGTCGCCGGTCTTCATCTCTTCGGCCGTGGCAGGCATCAGTTGCATGACGCCGATGGCCCCGACGCTGCTTCGAGCATTCTGATCCAGCAGAGACTCCTGGTAGCCCTGGGCGACCATCAAGAGATAGTCCATATCGTACTGAGCACCGTATTTGC
>DASTFK010000342.1:0-5399 GCA_035719945.1 Nitrospira sp. | reverse complement strand
CCGAGTCTCTCCTCATGGTCTTCCTGAAACAATTGCAGAACCGGCGAGCCAAGCGTGCCGTGATTCTTATGATCGACAGCTCGTTTCCCTTCGAAGTCGGGGGCAAACTGCTCAATCATAGAAAAGAAGGGTTTTCGCTCTTCGACGACGACTATTCGAGGATTCCGAGCATCATGGAAGAACGTTCCCTGGCCTATCGCGCACTCTTTTTGCGGGTGGCCCAACAGCAGGGATTGCTGCCGGAGACGCTGAAGTTTGTCGTCATCCGCATCCTGCACACCGATGCCCAGTGGAAGGAGGATCTGAGCGACCTGCCCGAGTCGTGCAGGAAAGAAGGCGTGAACTGGAAGTCTGCACGCGATGTCTCCGAGCATCTGGCGGGAGTCGTGACGCGGCTCTTTTTGAAATCTACCTGCGACCGCGATTTGATGATCCAGGCGGCTCAAAAACTGATCGCCCAGCACGAACCCGCGATCAGGAAGGCGATCGGAGAATGAGCCCGCCGCGCCGCTGAACACGTGAAGGTGCTAAGGAAATGCCTGCGAAAGGGTTCTTGCAGGGAGGAACGAAAAAAGAAGGCTTATACTGTCAGGTGCGACCAGACACGTTGACACCAAACATCGCCAATGGCCGGATGATTTGTGAGGTAGGGTGGCTCCATAGTGCCAATTCCCTCGGCCAAATTCAGGGATGTTCCTAGTAGCCTAGTTCATTGCCCAGAACTACAGTCAGCTCGCTGACTAGTTCCCTAGTCACATCTTGGGTTGTCGTCTTACTCCGCCCGCATGCCGCTAATGCCCGCGGACTGTATATCGCCACTAGCAAGATAGAGCTGTAGGAAGCCCAATCTTAAGAAATCATGAATACTGCGGCCAAACTGTAACGGGATTATCCCATTCGCTGGGGGATTGGAGACGTTATGCGGCAAACAGCTGAGCAAACTCGATTGCAAAAGGATGGCTCCAATTGGAAACGCTGGGGTCCCTATCTGAGCGAACGCCAATGGGGTACCGTCCGCGAAGACTACAGTGGCAATGGCGACGCCTGGAATTATTTCAGCCACGATCAGGCCCGATCCCGAGCCTATCGGTGGGGCGAAGATGGAATAGCCGGAATCTCCGATAACCATCAAGTCCTGTGTTTCGCAGTGGCCCTCTGGAACGGGAAGGACCCGATTATGAAGGAGCGGCTGTTTGGCCTCACCAATAGCGAAGGTAATCACGGCGAGGACGTGAAAGAATATTACTTCTACCTCGACAGCACGCCGACTCATTCCTACATGAAATATCTCTACAAGTATCCGCAGGCGGCCTATCCCTATTTAGATTTAGTTCAGACCAACCAACGTCGGAACCGCCATGAAACAGAGTATGAGCTGCTCGACACCGGTATCTTCGATCAGGATCGCTACTTCGATGTGTTTATCGAATATGCGAAGGCGTCGCCCGACGACATCCTCGTCAAGATCACAGCTTGCAACCGAGGAAAGGAGTCGGCAGCCCTCCACCTCCTGCCGACGCTATGGTTCCGCAACACCTGGTCTTGGGAAGAAAACGGCTCGAAACCGATGCTCACATCGGTTCAGCACTCAAACTCATCGGTGATCCACGCACATCATACGGATCCGCTATTCCTCGAATCCCTCGATGACTACTACCTCTACTGCGAGGGTCCTGTTCCCCTGCTCTTTACGGACAACGAAACCAACCAAGCCAGGCTCTTCGGCAAGGCGAACGGGAGCCCCTACGTGAAGGATGGAATCAACGAT
Organism: Nitrospira sp.; assembly: GCA_035719945.1. Taxonomy (GTDB): domain Bacteria; phylum Nitrospirota; class Nitrospiria; order Nitrospirales; family Nitrospiraceae; genus Nitrospira_C. The sequence goes on along the minus strand of DASTFK010000342.1, from coordinate 3,631 downwards.
TACGTCGTACAGGGGCAGCAGGATGCAGTGAACACGGAGAAGATCGGGACGAAGGCGTCACCCCATTACCAACTGACTCTCGGTCCCGAAGCCACGCAGGTGATCCGGCTTCGGCTGACACGGACGGAACCGGGGAAGCTCGGGGATGCGTTCGGGCAATTCGATACCGTGATGAACCAGCGGCTCAAGGAGGCGGATGAGTTCTACGACGCCATTACGCCGCCGGCGATCAAGGCCGATCACGACCGCGCCAGCCTTATGCGGCAGGCCATCGCAGGGATGCTCTGGACCAAACAGTATTACTATTTCGACGCCGATCAGTGGCTGAGAGAGCACGATGCCCATCCCTTCCACCAGGGGAACCGGCCAGCGACGCGCAACGGGGAGTGGTTCCACATGGTCAATGACAATGTCATCTCGATGCCGGACAAGTGGGAGTACCCCTGGTACGCCGCCTGGGACCTTGCGTTCCATACGGTCGCGCTCGCCACCGTAGATCCCGACTTTGCCAAGCAGCAACTCGACCTGATGCTGAGCCAGCACTACATCCATCCGAACGGCCAGATCCCGGCCTATGAATGGAACTTCAGCGACGTGAATCCCCCGGTGCATGCCTGGGCGACACTCTTTCTCTCCCGTCTGGAGATCGCACGCCAGGGTAAGCCTGACATCGACTTTCTCAAGTCGGCCTTCATGAAGCTGTCCCTGAACTTTAACTGGTGGGTCAACCGCAAGGACCGGTTCGGCAAGAACTTGTTCGAGGGCGGTTTTCTCGGGCTCGACAACATCGGGGTCTTCGACCGGAGCGCACCATTACCCACAGGGGGGTACCTGGAGCAGGCGGACGGCACGGCTTGGGTAGCCCTCTTTACTCAAAACATGGCCGAGCTGGCCGTGGAACTGGCCGCCTATGACCCGGTGTTCGATGAAGTCGCCGCAAAGTTCGCTGAACACTTTCTCTGGATTGCCGCGGCGATGAACCGGCCTGGGGGGGATGGCATGTGGGATGAGGAGGACGGCTTCTACTATGACATCCTTCGCACGCCCGACGGAGCGGGCACGCGGCTCAAGGTGCGATCAATGGTGGGATTACTGCCGCTCTGCGCCACGACGGTTGTCGAGCCGTGGCAACGAGACCGGATTCCCAAAACGGTGGCATCCTATGCTGAGCGTGCCAGGAAGATGCCGGAGCTCATGAAGGGCATCCATCCCACCGGTCCCGGGAATTTTGGTGTGGGCGAGCGCGGCATTACAGCGCTGGTCAACCCTGAGCGTCTTCGCCGGATTCTCACCAAGATGCTCGACGAGCAAGAATTCCTCAGCCCCTATGGCATTCGGTCGCTGTCCAAGTTCCACCAGGAGCACCCCTACGTCTTTCATGTGAAGGGCCAGGACTACCGGGTGGATTATCTGCCGGGGGAATCGGACACCGGCATGTTTGGCGGGAACTCGAATTGGCGAGGACCGATCTGGATGCCAGTGAACACGCTCATCATCCGCGCACTGCTGAACTTCTATCTGTATTACGGGGACAACTTCAAAATCGAATGCCCCACCGGATCCGGCCGGATGATGAACCTTTTTGAAGTGGCTCAGGAAATCACAGACCGGCTTGCGCGGATCTTCCTCCGGGACCGCAACGGGCGGAGGCCCGTGTACGGCGGCACCGAAAAGTTTCAACAAGACCCACACTGGCGAGACCATCTGCTCTTCTACGAATACTTCCACGGGGACAACGGGGCGGGCATTGGCGCAAGTCACCAGACTGGCTGGACCGGATTGGTGGGCGCACTCCTCTCGTTCTTCGGCTCGATGGACTCGAAGCGTGCCCTGGAGGGCGGAAAGATCGCAGCATTCAAGAGCGGCGCGCAGGCAGCGTGAGTCTGTGAGGGTCTAGTGATGAATTCGTACCTATTGATGAGCCAGAGAAGCCAGGACCGGCGGAGGGGTAATCCGCTTCTCGTTAATTAATTGTTTTAGCGGTATACGGGCCGTTGGCGACCGGGATAAGAGTCATCAGCACAGCCAGCGAAGGTCCTCCTCAGCTAGGGTAGTCCAGAGTTCCTTCCGCTCTAAGTAAGCGTAGCGTAATGTCCGTTCGCCAAGGGATAAGTCTTGATTGGTAAGTCGGCGTGTTGACGCCGATCTGAAAGGAAAGGAGTGGTGATCATGGAGAGAGAAATTTGCGGCGCGATCCGCAGCGTGCGGCTAGTGGCCGCGTTGGTAGCGTCAACACTGGTCTTGAGTGGATGGCTTTCCGATGCCTGGGGCGCATCAGCGAAGGAAATTGACGCTGACGTGGACAAGGCGCTGGTACAGTTCGAGAAAGAGGTCAAAAATGGTAAGAGTTTCCTCGACAGTAGCAAAGGCGTACTCGTATTCCCGAATGTGCTTAAGGCAGGACTTGCAGTCGGGGGAGAGTATGGTGAAGGTGCGCTTCGGATCGGGGGCAAGACAGTGGACTACTATAATACCGCAGCCGCTTCGTTTGGCTTGCAGGCCGGAGGGCAAATCAAGACTGTCATAATTGCGTTTCTGGACGCCGATGCCCTGCAACGTTTTCGGGAGAGCCAAGGATGGAAGGCAGGTGTGGACGGATCCATCGCCGTGGTCACTTTGGGAGCGGGAGGTGCCATTGATACGACGAAGCTTAAAGACCCGATCGTCGGATTCGCGGTCGATCAGAAGGGTCTGATGGCGAACCTGACGTTCGAAGGATCAAAATTCACGAAGTTGGACAAGAAGACTTAAGTTCCGCTGAATCGACTAATTTTTGGGTGTAGGGTGCAACGCTCTCCCTACACCCCGAACCCTTTAGCTGATCGATCGAAATTCCTAAACCGTGCCAAATCGAAGACCGTACTCTCATTCGGAATATTGCGGCAGATCAACATTTGTTTCGTTCACTGGAAGAGTAAGCCTCGCTATCGTTCCATGGCCGGGCATTGATTCCACCTCAAAGGTTCCGCCTAATGCTTGTATACGCTCACCAATACTAAAGAGGCCAAATTTCGGAGCATTCTCCGTGTTCTTTATCTCAGCAACAGGGTCGAAGCCAACGCCGTTGTCCTGCACTTCGATCCGCAGAGTGCCCATATTCAGATCCAAGGAGACGATGGCCTCCTCTGACTGCGCATGTTTCACCACGTTGGTCAATAATTCTCGAATCGACTGAAACAACGGAATGGTTTCATTTTCAGGAAGTTGCAAAGCTTCCAGTGACGTCTGCAGGGATACCGCCAATCCATGATGCCGCATCTGTCCGACGAGCCATTCGAGGCCACCAAGTAATCCAAGGTCGCGCAAGGCTGGTGGGGCTAAGTCAGCCACCAAAGTGCGGGTGTATGTGATGGACTGTGTCAGCACCTGATCGACCTCATTGAGAAGACCCTGACATTTAGGTATGAGGCCTGGCAGTTGCCTAGCTCGCGAAAGCTTCATTTTGCCGGCCACTAACATTTGACCGAGATGATCATGCAGCTCCGTCGCCAGGTGTTTGCGCTCCCGTTGTTCCGTGAGATTCAATTCAGTCGCTAAGGCTCGAAGACGCGCTTGGGATTGTGTGAGTGTCCGAATTCGTTCCTGCGCCAGTTCGGCGCGTTTCGTGTGTTCAAACAGTCTGGCCTGTTCG
>DASTFK010000341.1:0-3111 GCA_035719945.1 Nitrospira sp. | reverse complement strand
GTCTTGCCAAAAATTGGGATGCCGTAGAACCATCCGAGCGATTCCACCATCACGTATGGGGTCACGACGTTTTCTTTCAGGTCGTGCAGGAGCGTATGGCCGGCATGCACCCATTTTGCCCTGGTTTGGTGTTTGGAGACTTTGTGGTCGAGATAGCTGCGGGGTATCTCCCTGACCTCGTTCTTCGCGCGCATGATGACGGGAAACTGCTCCGTGTCATGCTCCTTCGCCCAGGCCCGGTAACGGATGAATGCGGCGAAGAAGCCGGCGAAGCCGTACGTCTCATGAGCGCCGGTCGATTCCAAGTGTCGGCGGAAAGTTTCTGATCGCACGTCGATGCAGTAGACCGATTGCGAGTAGGGCCTGCCAGAAGAGGCGTCACCTGCGTCTGTCGTCGGGTACCGACTCGCGCTGCGACGCAATTGGGTTAAGAGGTGAGCCTGATAGCCGGACTCAAAGGCTTTGAGCCAGATCGGTCCATGATCGGACTCGGGAAAAGCCTCCATCCATTCGATGACCTGTTTGACAATGTCTATAGAGGTTTCCGTCAGGCCCGCCGGATCAATGTCAAACGACCGTGCCAACGCCACAAGTCTCTTGGCCATGCCACGTCTTGCGGCCGCCTGTTGGCGGGGAACCACGTCCGTCCGATAGCGCTGAAGCACCGCACTCCACCCATCGCCTCTCTGATGCGCCAGCCGATCCACCTCCTCCGCGTACAGCGCCGGCAATCGCCCCGCCACCCGCTGACGTCGCAGATAGTATTCCTCGGAATGGTTCCGCATGTAGGCGAGGACCGCATCATAGCGTCCCTCGATACCGAGTGTGTCCCGGCACGCCTGTTGGACCAGTTCGCGGGCGTACCACAATCGAATGGCCAGGAATTTGACGAGACCGGCCGGGTAGGCCTGCTGCCAGGGATAGTCCCGTTCTTCTCCACGCCATTTGATGAATCCGGCCCAGCCGGGGAGGGCCGTCAATTGCAGCGATAGATAGTCCTGACGGAGATCGGACGGGATGCCGAGCGCATCGAGACTCTCCAGCAACGCATCCTCAGGGTAGTCGGGAAGGGCTGAGATTTTTCGGCCACTATCCGCAATCCCACAGGGCGACCATTCATGAGCGGCGATCGTTTTCCAGGCTTGGTACATACCCTTTTCGCGGTCGGGCATGGCCCAGGTCGCGTGCCCTTCGTCGAGGAATGCTTCACACCATTTGATGAGTTGGTCGTTGATCTGGCGAACGATTTCCGTCCCGAGTGTATCGTCGCACCAGTGAGAGAGGGTGAGCCACCGGCCCAAGTCAGCCACGTCGCCTTGGACAATGGCGTCGATCCGCTTGCTCAAATCCCGCATCGGCATCACTAAGGACAGCTTCTTCGCAAGGCTGTCGATCAAGTCACCGGAGTCATCCGGCAGCTCGGAATCGAGCGGCTCCACGATAGGATCGCAGAGGCCCTCGATCAAACAGGCTCGCAACACTTCCGCATGCGTCAGCTTCCGTGAGCCGATGAGGACCTGACTTTCGCGAGCCAGCGACTTCAGGGCGGCGTCGAGGTCCTCATGCCGAATGCGGCCTGCCGCGTAGTATTCACGATACTGGTAACTGGGAAGGTAGCCGTTGCCGCCCATGAATTGTTTCCCGCGGCGCACGGTTTCTTCGAACGGCAGGTACTCCAGACTATGAAGGGGATTGTGGTGAACGAATGTCCGCATCGGCCAGTACTGGGCGATGACCTCGCCGGCGAGGTGAACGATTCCCCGCAGCTCCATTCGCCTCGATTCGATTTCCGTTGCGCGCTCTAGCGATTCCATCTGGGTGTTTCTCCGATGTCCGCGGCGGTCTCGAACAAGTCTCCTTCAGAGGCGAAGAGAGTCGTCGGGGCCAGCCCCAGAGCCAGAAGAACGAGGACGACGATCAACAATGAAGCAAATTCCGCGCGGAGCAGGTCAGTATATCGTAACTCGGGTCTCCGGACGCCGAAGAGCAGCCGTTGAACCATCTGCATGATGTACCAAGAGGCGGCCAGCCACGCGAGGAGTGTGATGAATAGGCCGGCCAATGAGGGAAAGGGGGAGCTCAACAGCAGTCCCATGAATCCAGCAAAGACTCCGAAGGGTGGGAGACCCATCGCGGCCAACGCCAGCAATGAGAGCAAGACGGCATATCGCGGCATGCCGGCGGCAAGACCGCTGATGGCTTGCGGGTCCACGTCGTCGCCGTACCTGGTGCGGATTACCTGCCAGGCGACCATGAGCCCGCTCGTGGCGAGACCCACCGTTCCAACCAGAAGAGCGGACCTGGGTGTCGCCATCCGCGAGGCCGCGGCGAACCACAAGAGAATGGAAAAGAACGAAAGGCTGCCGTACGCCAACAGGAGGCGGACACGGGATTGCGCCAACGCTTTCAGCCCGCCATAGGAGGCTCCCACCAGCGCGAACCCACTCACAGTCCAGGCCACGATGTCCGGGACCGCAGGCATGGCAGCGGCTAGCCCGTGGAGACCGGCAAGCGGAAGCAGGACCACAATGAATGAGGGCAAGCTGCCCGGCAACCGCGTGAGCGCCGTGAGGTGACCGTCGTGGAAGGGCATGAGCGGGAGCAGGACCGCGCAGGTCAGCAAGGACGTAATCGATGAAAGCGGAGCATCGGCTGCGGCCGACACAGCCGCACACAAGGCGCCCAGACCATACGCGCCGATGCCCCACCAGGACCTGGGCCAGAGACCGCTGTGGTGACGGTAGAGCAGTCCTGCAATCAGCGCCAAGAGCAGCGTCAAGCTCAACTGACGGATGGGCGGTTGGCTACTCAATGCGGATAACCCCAAGCCCAGAAACAGCAGGGTCACCATCCACGACTGTCGGGCGTGTTCGTGAACCGGCTGTCCCAGGAGCGCAATCGTCGCGGCCAGCGGCAGTAGGTACAGCGGCAGGAGCCCTTCGGGCGGAGTATCGATCCGGCCCGCGAACGTTGCAACCGAGGCGAGGCTAATCGCAGCCCATGCGACCGCGGAGCGCTTCAACTGCTCGGGGTTCGACCGGAAGGGCAAACAGGCCACCACTCCCATCAAGGGAATGCCGGCGAGCAGCCATGGGATTAGCGCGGCGTCCA
>DASTFK010000340.1:0-2885 GCA_035719945.1 Nitrospira sp. | reverse complement strand
GACAATCGTTACCCGCTGTTTGAGCTCCGTGACCAATTCCTCGATCCGTGCGGTTGCTGTTGGATCCAGCGCGGACGTCGGCTCATCGAACAGTAGCATCTCGGGACCTGTCGCAAGCGCACGAGCGATGCATAACCGCTGTTGCTGCCCGCCCGATAAATTATAGGCGAGACTGTGCAAGCGGTCCTTTACCTCCGGCCAGAGCGCAGCGTCTTTGAGCGATTGCTCCACGGCGGTGTCCAAGTCGCTCCGTGTCATTGACCCGCGAATGCGTAGCCCATAGGCCACATTCTCATAAATGGACGTGGGAAAGGGATTCGGCTTTTGAAAGACCATGCCGACCCGCATCCGAATTTCGATCGGGTCGATGGTAGGGTCCACGATGTTTACGCCCTCAGGATAGAGTACGACTGACCCCACATACCGGTTTCCTGGATAGAGATCGTGCATGCGGGTGAGGCAACGCAGGAAGGTGGTCTTGCCGCAGCCGGAAGGACCAATGAGCGCGGTGGCATGTCGATCGGCAAGGCCCATAGAGATTGATTTGAGGGCCTGCCCCGTACCCCCGTAAAAGAAGCTCAAGTCCTTCGCTTCGGCTTTCATGGCGGGCGTGATTTGAACCTGGGTCGTCATGTTCACCAGTGGATTCGTCGCCGAAAGCGCGCTCGGATCACGATGGCTAGGCCGTTCATCGCAAGGGTCATGACCAACAAGATGACGCCTGCTGCGGCCGCATTGATGTGAAATTCGTCCTGGGGACGCGAAACCCAGTTGAACATTTGAATCGGCATGACGGTAAACGGATCGAAGAGCCATTGGCTGGATAGGAATGGAAACTCAAACGTTAAGGGCAGATGGGGCAGAAAGGCAATGAATGACAACGCGCCGACGGTGATCAAGGGCGCCGTCTCGCCGACCGCGCGGGACAGGGCGAGGATCATCCCGGTGAGAACGCCTCCCATCGAGTAGGGCACCACATGATCCCGCACGGTCTGCCACTTTGTCGCTCCCAACGCATAGGCGGCTTCTCGAATCTGCGGTGGTACCGCCCGCAGGGATTCTCGGGTGGCGATGATCACCATCGGCAGAATCAGCATGCCCAGCGTCAAACCTGCGGTGAGAAAGCTTTGTCCCAAATGAAATTCGTAGACCAACAGACCGAGGGCCATTAAGCCGTACACGATCGAGGGCACGCCAGCCAGGTTCGTAATATTGATCTCGATGAGATCGGTCATCCAATTCTTAGGCGCGTACTCTTCCAGATAAATGGCCGCCCCCAGGCCCAGAGGGACGGCCGTGAGGGCCGTGAGCAGCATGACCAGCACCGTCCCAATCCACGCACTCAATATGCCGGCCTGGGACGCAAACCGTGATGGGTAGGAGGTGAAGAATTGCCAAGAGATGCGCCCCATGCCGTCATACACCAATTGGCCCAGCAGAGCCAGCAACACAATGAACGCGCCCGCCATTACCGCCAACCCAGCAAAGGCGAACGCACGATCGCGACGCCTGAGTTGTATAATTCGTCGGCGAAGACGATCCTTCTCAGTAGATTTGTCGATATCTCTTTTTAAGGACATGGCCGACAATATTAAAGGCGAGCGTGATCAGTAACAGCGTTAATCCGGTGGCAAAAATGGTTTGATAGCCGACGCTGCCATGCGGCAGATCTCCAAGACTGACCTGCACGATGTAGGCGGTCATGGTGGCCGCCGGCTCGAGAGGATTCCATGTCAGTGTGGGCTGCATCCCGGCGGCGATCGCGACGACCATGGTTTCTCCGATTGCCCGTGAGATTCCCAGAATATAGGCGGCCGTAATACCCGAGAGGGCCGACGGAAACACAACCCGAAGAGCGGTTTGCATGCGTGTCGCTCCCAGGGCAAACGCGCCTTCTCGAAGATGCAACGGGACGGCACGCATGGCATCCTCACTGACGGAACTGACGTAGGGGACGATCATGATCCCGATGACAAGACCGGCGCTAAGCATGTTAAAGCCGGGCAGTTCCGGCCAGAGTTTCTGAAGTGCTGGCGTCACAAACAACAACGCGAAATACCCATACACGACCGTCGGCACCGCGCTGAGCAACTCCAGCGCTGGCTTGATGACCTCACGAGTGCCGGTCGAAGCGTATTCGCTCAGATAGATCGCGATCAAACTGCCCATCGGAACCGCAACCGCGAGCGCAACGGTCGTGGTTACGAGGGTGCCTGACACCAGCGGCAGAATGCCGTAATGCGGCTCGGAGAACAGCGGCGTCCACTGGCGATCGGTCAGAAACTCCCAGAGCGAAACCTGCACAAAGAACGACGTCGACTCGTACACCAGTATGCCGACAATGCCGACCGTGATTGCCACGGAGGTCAAGGCGGCGAACAATAAGAGCGACTCGATGGTCTTCTCCTTCACCTGCGTGAGCAGCCGCGAAGACAGCCGCCACGCTTCCGCCTTTTTCAAGACCCCCTCGGCATTCATGTCTTGTCCTTCTACAGTTTGGCTTCCCGTCGCAGGAGGTCTTCGATCTTCAAACCGATGGTCGAGGCACCTTGGAATGCGGTACCCAGCTTTCCGTTCTTAAAATGATCGGCCGCAAGTTCATACGCCTCTCGTGGCAAGGGCACATACTTGACTTGGGGAACCAGGGTCGGCGCCTGCGCGAGATAGAACTCGACGAATCGCTTTACCTCAGGCTTCGAGGCCGACTTCGCGTTCACATAGATGAACATGGGCCGGGAGAGCGGCTGATACTCGCCGTTCTCAACGGTCTCCCGAGACGGCAGTACCGGTCCATGGCCCCCATCGACCGCCACGGCTTTCAAGCGCTTCTTATTCGGCTCATAGTAGGCATAAGGAATGTATCCGAGCGCCTGTTTATCATTGGC
>DASTFK010000339.1:0-4839 GCA_035719945.1 Nitrospira sp. | reverse complement strand
TAAAAGGTAGTAGTAGGTCACCCGCGATTGCCTCCCTGTTGCAGGCGCTTGCTGGCTTGCCTTGACGCTCAATTCCGCTTAGCGCAGAAACTCGCACCGGGGTCTCAACTATCCGAACAAATCCATCTGGGCGGGATTGGGCGGTTCGATGGTGAGAACCGGGGCGGCGGGTGTGGCAGCTTCTGTCTCGGACTGCTGCGTGTGGCGGTCGAGGAAGTCCTTCAGTTTCTTGAAATCCTCCTTCAGCGTATCGAGCAGGTTGCCCTGGTGTAAGGCGGCTGCCGGATGCAGGAGGGGGAAAATGACGAAGTCCTTCATATAGAAGGCCTGCGCCTTGACCTTGGTGATTCCGACTTTCCTCTCCAACAGTGTCTGGGTGGCCCAGTTGCCCAGCGTGCACACCAACTTGGGCCGGATCATCTGGATTTGCTGCATCAGGAACGGCTTGCAGGTGTCCACTTCATCGGGTTCCGGGTCGCGGTTATTCGGGGGCCGGCACTTGATGACGTTCGCGATGTAGATCTGGTCGCGCGATAGATTCGCCGAGGCCAGCAGATCGTTCAGGAGTTTTCCCGCCGCACCCACGAACGGCTCGCCCTTTTGGTCTTCGTTGAATCCGGGCGCTTCGCCGACGAACATGATGCTCGCATGCGGATTCCCCACGCCGAACACCACCTGGGTCCGGCCCAGCTTCGCGAGTTTGCACTGCTGACAGTTGTGAAGTGACTTGGCGAGTTCTTGAAGCGTCATGATGAGCGAGATGGTCGACGGAGGGCATCTTAGGAGCGGTACCGAACGTTGTCAACGGCAGAAAATACGAGCGAAGAAACGCTAGTGCGGGAGACCCCCGTGCTGCAGAATGATCGCTGCGCATCGTTCGCCGCTGACAATCGCGCTTTCCAGATTGGCCGGCCAACCGGTGTCTGTCCAGGCTCCAGCCAGGAGTAGATTGCGAATGGGACTCCGCTGAAGCGGGCGCCGGACTTTTGTGCCGGGTGGTAGTGCCAACCAGGCAGGGGCTCGGTCTTCTTGTCGGAATCCCGTGATGTGACGGTCCGGTTGAAGCAAGTTGAGCGATCGAAGCAGCGCGGAGACTCGCTGGATAGGCTCCGTGACCGCTTGATCCTGCCGCATCGTCACGGTCGCGACCAGGCCGCGATCGAATTGCGACGGCTTACACGCAATCCAATTGAACGGGCCGGCGCCCATTAGGATATGACGGGGACTCGTCATCGTTTCTCCCGTCCGAACTTGCAAGACGGTAGTGGAGAAGGTCTCAAGGTCGACAATTTGCTGGAAATAGGCGTAGCGACTGAGCCAGCGTTCGGGCAACAAGCCCGTCAGCTCACGAGGTGGCAGGGCCGCGAGATACCAATCGGCTTGAAGAGAGGTTCCATCTTTGACGCGCAGCCCGGTGATCCGATCGTCGTGATACTCGAAGCGCACAGCACGCGTTCCCGCACACACCGTGGCCTGTGCCTTTGCAAGCGCATCCGTCACCGGCTGCACGAACGCCCGGTCCCAGGTCTGTCTCGGAACCCAGATACGGCTGTTCGCCGCATGTGAGAGAAAGAACGGCTTCAACGCCGTAACGAACGCATCTGCCGAGAGGTGTTGCAGGTCGTTGCCGGTCAGCCAGCGGGCGAGTGGAGCCCAAATGGTCTGTCGGGATGACGGGCTATGGGAGAGCGAGCCAAGCCAACTCTCCGCTGTGCGCTGTTCGAGATCGGCGGGCAATTCGACCGACCCTTCCCAAAGCTGTTCCAGCCAGGAAAGCAGTTTCCACCGTTCGCCTGCTCGAAGGCCTGAAAAACGTCCGATCGTCAGGAGTTGCTGAATGGGAGTCGGGAAACGCGTTTTTGGATAGCGGACCACTCGGCCGCTTGGCAGCAAGAACTCCAACTGGGCCTCAGCGAAGGCTGGCTGATCCGGCCGAATACCGAGCGCATGCAAGAGTGCCCAGGTTGCTTCATGACAACCCAGGATGCTGGCCGGTGGATCGCTTTCGCGTCGCACGTGCTCGCCGATCCGAGCAGATGGAGTGAGCACAGTGACCCGAAGGCCGCCCAGTGCTAGCCGGTAGGCAGCGGTCAGTCCCGCCGGTCCGGCGCCGAGCACCATCACCGATTGGCGGCCGTCCTGCGTCACGAGAATTTCGAGCGAAGCCACACGCCGCCGGCAATGGCCAGACGATGAGACGTGGACAGGCGGACCCGCGGGCCGAATCCCGCATGATCGGGACGTTCAATGCATTCCAGGATACGGGAATAGACGGCCCTCATGATTTCAGCGACGGTCAGCGCACGGCGATCTTTCGCCGGCAGCGAAGCAAGCGCAGCCTGGGCCTTTGCATAATAGGCCCTCGCCCGTTGCGCCTCGAAACGGACCAATTCGTGGAGGCGGGGGCCCTCTTTCCGCTCGAGGAATTCCGCTTCACTGCAGCCGAACCGTGCCAAATCCTCTTGAGGAAGGTAGATGCGGCCCTGTTCGGCATCGGTCGCCAGGTCGCGGAGAATGTTGGTGAGCTGAAAGGCCATTCCAAGATCCACCGCATAGTCCTGTGCATGGGCAGAAGTCGGACCGAAAATATGCAGACAGATCAGGCCGACGATCGAGGCGACACGGTAACAATACAGCGATAATTCTTCGAAGGTACTGTAACGCGTTGTCGCCAGATCCATTTCGACGCCCTTGATGAGTTCCTCGAAGTAGGCCTTCGGGATTGAGAGCCGCTTGGCATGATGCGCCAGGCTGATCATGAGCGGCCATGTGGGTTCGCCGGCATAGACCAGGTCAAGTTCGGAGCGCCAGCGACGAAGCTCTTCCTTGGGGTCGCTTCCGGGCGGTGGCTCGTCGACGGCGCTGTCCACTGCTTTGCAGAAGGCGTAGACCGTGTACATTGCCTCGCGCCTGGCCTTCGGCAAGAACACGAACGAATAATAGAAGTTGCTTCCGCTTTGTTTTGTGAGAGTGGTGCAGTATGCCTGAGCCGCCGCGGACGTCATCGTCATCTGGATTGACCTGTGAGGCATGCGCTGCCCGTCAAATCGCGAACGGCATCGCTCGGACGGTCGGCACGCACCGTTCCGGCGCAAATGTCGGCCATCAGTTCCACGCCGTCCACGAGACGAGGACCGGGACGACTGAAGTATGAGCCGGCATCGACAACGTAGATTTTGGCGGCGGAGAGCAGCAGACGCGAGGAAGCCGATTCCTCCCGGCAGAGAACGGTCAGTTCAGAGAGGGTTCTGGCCAGGGAAAATCCGCAAGGCATGACGATGAGAATATCGGGCGCCGCGGCTCGCACCTCTTCCATGGTGACCTGCCGGGAGGGCTCGCCCGCATATCCCAGCACATCGAGCCCCCCGGCGGTGTCCACCATTTCTGGAACCCAATGACCACCCACATACAGAGGGCTCAGCCACTCGAGACAGACGATGCGCGGCCGTGGTTGTCGCCTCGATCCCTCGCGAACGGCGGCCATCCGGTTCCGGAGCGCACCCGCGAGGTCGCGCCCACGCAAACCCACCCCCAATGCGGCTCCGATGCGTTCGACATCGTTGATCACATCGGTGAATGAATGGGGAGCGAGCGTCAGGAGCTGCGGTTTCCGGGGCAGTGACTGCATGGCGCGCTCGAGCTCATGCGGCGTCACCGCGCACACGTGACAGATGTCTTGGGTCAGAATGATATCGGGCCGCGCCTCAGCCAGGGCCCGCTCATCCACGCGATACAGCGGTTGTCCCGACGACGTCAGTGCCTTGACCTGACGGTCGATATCGGCGCTGTCCGTGCCCTCCGAATCGACAGCGGCGCGCACCATGATCGGAACACGGCGGACGGCCGGTGGATAATCGCACTCGTGGCTGATGCCGACGAGCGAGTCGGCCAACCCGAGCGCCATGACGACCTCGGTTGCGCCTGGCACGAGCGAGCAGATTCGCATATCAGCGTCCTCTCATGCGGCCGGCCATAGACGAGTGCGCAGCTCTGTGAGATCGGTCTCCAGGAGGCTATTCGTGATGGCATGAGCCTCGTGCAGGTCCTGAACGGTGTGCGTGTTTGTCACTGCCAACACCTTCATGCCGGCGGCTCGGGCACCGCGTACTCCAGGCAGCGAATCTTCGATCACCAGGCACGAGCCCGGGATGAGGCCGGCGTCGCGTTGCTGGAGCGCTTTCAACGCGAGGAGAAACGGCTGTGGGTCCGGTTTGCCTCTGGTCACGTCTTCCGCGCTAGTGATGTGCAGAAATGCTGGTCTGAGCCCAGCGGTATCTAGAATGTACTCAATTTCATGTCGCAACGCGCCGGACGCAATGGCCAGAGGGTAGACATGGGCAGCTTCGTGGACGAACTTGGGGACACCGGGAAAGATCACCTGATGGTGCCTAACTGATTCCAGATAGGCCTCGGCTTTCCGCTTCATCAGACGGCCGACAACGGCGGCATCGGCGGGACGATGGTTCGCCGCCAGCGCGGCCAGAATGCAACCGCGGTCGTCATATCCGAGGTAGTCGGCGTAGTATTCCGCTTCAGTCAGCTCGATGCCGATTTCTTTTAGCGTTTGGTGCAGGCCGGCATAATGCAACGGCTCTGTGTTGGCAATGACGCCGTCGAAATCGAAAATGAGAGCTTGAAGTGTCGACATAGAAACGACTGGAAGATCAAGTTGGAAGTTTCGGCGCGGATTATAGCACAGGGGTCACAAAAAGAAGGCGGACCAATGCAATGGCAGGATTCAGAACTTCAGTCGCAGCCGCCTTTCCGGGATCCAACCATTGACGCCGTCGTCCGTCCGAACCGAGTAGACCCAACCGCTCGGTTGGAGATCGCCGTCGA